>JBCCEO010000472.1:0-6652 GCA_039030255.1 Planctomycetota bacterium
CATTTTCTGGGTATTGCATTACTACAGGGAACTCAAGAGGTCGAGGGAATTAGGAGTCGACTTTATAGTGCCAGAACCGCGTGCTGCTAGGTTGTTTATTGGATGCCTAACGCCCGTGCTAATTCTTGCGGCCTTGCTGGCCTTACTAGCCTTTCTGCTCCCGGCCGTGGGGCGTACTCGCGGTATCGGGCGTGATGAGGAACATAGAGACGCACCGAAGCAATCGGTTGCGATCGCTGCATGCTCGCAACCTGGCAATGTATGCAGACCAAGCTGACACTCGCGTGCGATTTTTGTAGTCTTACGTTTTCAAACTTACTTTCGCTACGGTTGTACGTCGGACCGGGCGTCTTCGCTTCGCGGGTCGTCTGGCGAAAGGGCTGCATTCGCCCCTTTCCGCTCGCATTACGCGCGACCCCAACGAGATTAAGTTGAATTTCCTGAGGTAAGTCAGGTGCAAAATCGACGGCCCCGCTTGCCGCATTTGGTGAATGCAGCAGCAGACATAGCTCTACCCTTTCACCACGACGTTCACCAGTCGACCTGGCACAACAATCGTCTTCACAATCGTCTTGCCGTCAGTCAATTCCTGGAGGCGTGCATCGGCCATCGCAAGCTTTTCAAGCTCGTCTTTCGAACACTCTGCTGGTACGGTGATGCGACACCGTACTTTGCCATTCACCTGAAGGGGCACTTCAATCTCGTCACTCTTGGTCATGGCTTCATCGTAAGTTGGCCAAGCTTCGTATGCCAACGTTTTATTATGACCAAGGATCTGCCACAACTCTTCCGCCAAGTGGGGAGCCATTGGCGACAGCAGCAACAAGAATTGCTCGAGAGCCGCCTTTGGGCGCACTTCCTGTTTAGTAAAGAAGTTGACAAACTCCATTAGTCGCGCGATGGCCGTGTTGTAGCTCATTGAATCCAAATCCTTGGTCACCGAGGCAATTGTTCGGTGTAGCATTTGATTCTGTTCCTTGTTGGGCTCGACATCTTGGATCGAATCCCAAACAACTATGTCGTCTGCCTGGTAGTCGACATACATCCGCCATACGCGATCCAAGAAATTCTTGACGCCGCTTACACCGGACATGCTCCAGGGCTTGGTTGCTTCCAAGGGTCCCATGAACATTTCATACAAACGCAACGCGTCGGCACCATAATCGCTTACGATATCGTCTGGATTGACAACGTTGCCGCGAGCCTTCGACATTTTTTGCGCGCGGCTGTCAATGCGAATGGACTCGTCGCTGGCCAAAACGAAGGAGTCACCTTTTTTCGTAACTTCCTCGTCATCCAAAGTCACAGACGTTACTTTATCGCCCGAAGATTTCTCAACGTAGTCGCCGTCTTCGCCCTTCTTCAAGTTCTTGAAGCTGACCCAACGCTCGCCGACTTTGTAACCCGTATGCTCAACCTTGCCGAGAATCATTCCCTGGTTCACAAGCTTCTGAAACGGTTCCTTGGTCGAAACGTGGCCACGATCGAAAAGGACCTTGTGCCAGAACCGAGCGTACAGCAAGTGTAGGACAGCGTGTTCGGCACCGCCAACGTAGAGGTCAACAGGCATCCACGCTTTTTCTTTTTCCGGATCAATAAACGCAGTATCGTTCTTTGGATCAATGAACCTCAAGTAGTACCAGCAGGAACCGGCCCACTGCGGCATCGTATTCGTCTCGCGGCGATAACGTTTTCCATCACGTTCCACGAACAACCAATCCTCTGGTGACTTGCCCAGCGGAGGCTCTGGCTTACCATGCGGCTTGTAGTCTTCTAGGTGTGGCAAGTCGACCGGCAATTCTTCCGGCTCAACGGCTCGGATCGCCCCAGTCGCATTCCCGTCCTGATCGACTTCATGCAAGATTGGAAACGGCTCGCCCCAGAAACGCTGGCGGCTGAAGAGCCAATCGCGAAGCTTGAAGTTCACTGCTTCACACCCTGCACCAGCGGCCTGCAAATGTTCGGTGATTTCGGGCTTCAATTCCTCCGTCGACTTTCCATCGAATTCGCCGGAGTTTACCGCGAAGCCTGTTCCGACAAAGCATTGTTTTCCAGCAAGGACCTGGTCTCGGTCTACGTTTTTGACTTCGCCGGGATCAACGACAGCGACAATTGGCAATTCAAACTGCTCCGCAAACTCGTAGTCACGATCGTCGTGGCAAGGGACAGCCATAATGGCTCCCGTGCCATAGCTGGCCAGAACATAATCAGCGACCCAGATAGGAATTGGCTTTCCATTGACAGGATTGATCGCATAAGAGCCTGTGAAGACGCCAGTCTTCTTGCGCGAATCGTCCTCAGTCCGCTCGCGATCGCTCTTGAAAGAGGCCGCCTTACAGTAGGTTTGGACCACTTCTTTTTGCTCGGCTGCGGTTAACTTCTCCACGAACTTGTGCTCCGGCGCGATGACCATGTATGTCGCACCGAACAGCGTGTCGGGACGCGTGGTGTAGATACGCAAGAAGTCTTCGCCAAGCTCCTTTGGCATCCCGGATTGAGCACGTGATTCCTGCCAGCCCGCAAACTCGGACTCCGCGCCCAGGAAGAAATCAACTTCGGCACCGGTGCTACGACCGATCCAGTCTGCTTGTAGCTTCTTGATGCCGTGCGACCAATCCAAACCATCTAAGTCACCGAGCAAGCGTTCTGCATACGAGGTGATACGTAACATCCACTGACGCAGAGGAATGCGCTGGACAGGATGCGAACCGCGTTCACTCTTGCCATCAATGACTTCTTCATTGGCAAGCACCGTCCCGAGATTCGGGCACCAATTAACAAGTGCATCGTCTTGATATGCCAATCGGAACCTGTCACGATAAGCGGCAACAGCCTCTTCGCCTTGACTTTCGACATCACTAGGAATCGGCAACTCCGCAATGGGCCTCCCCTGCTGCTGCTCCTCGTCGAACCAAGTATCGAAAAGCACCAAGAATATCCATTGCGTCCACTTGAAATAGTCGACATCGGTAGTCGCGAAGACGCGCTGCCAATCGTAGCTGAAGCCCAGCATCTTCAATTGACGCGTAAACTCGGCGATGTTCTTTTCTGTTGAAACCCGCGGCGGAGTGTTTGTCTTGATCGCATATTCTTCGGCGGGCAAACCGAAGGCATCGAATCCCATCGGATGCAACACCGTCTTTCCCTGCATTCTTGCGTAGCGGCAAACGATATCAGTCGCCGTATAGCCTTCCGGATGCCCCACATGCAGACCCTGGCCGCTTGGATAAGGGAACATGTCAAGAGCGTAGATTTTGTCGCCTGTGGGAAGGTCAGGAGTTCGGAAGGTATGATTCTCGTCCCAATACTGTTGCCACTTGGGTTCAATCTCTGCGGGGTTATATCTAGGCATTTTCGTTGCGTAGGAAAGGGGGAACGGACAAATTGGTCGGGTTGGTTCTTATTTGCGCCGATCCTGCTGCAAGGCTCATGCTGTCTCGATGCGTTATTGAGGTTACTCTCCCTTTGGGGGAGCCGCGAGCGGGCACGCGAGCAGAGGTTCGGCGAGCGGAGAGGGAATTCTTGCCTTCCCGACCGCAGCATTGGGCCGCAAGTATCTCACAAATCTGGGGAAAGCGGTATGGTTCTTCGTCGTTTTGAAAAAGGGGAAATACCGCCTACATCTCCAATCGCGGCTAAATGACACAAGGCAACGTGAGCGGGTTATCGCAATTGTCGACTTTTTTCAATTTCCTTCAATGCTTTCCTCGCAGCGAGCCGAACCGATTCATCTGAAAGTCGATCAACGCGAAGTTCTGCCCAGCGGCCGGTATAACTAGGGTTTACACCCGTTACTCGCGTTGCTGCCTCTATTCCTGCAACGGCCGCAGTATCCACCAATTGGGATAGCTCACGAATCGCGTGTAGTCGCTCAGCGCAGTCACCTTCGCTGAGCTGCCGCAGATAGAAATCGCGCCGCCTTGTATTGAAGTCGACCACGAGCACGAAAGTCTCCTCAGCGCTTTCGAACGGAAAGTCGGAGGGTGCCTCGATGCCACTCCTAGCGAAGTGGTTCGATGTACTGAGTCTCGCTATGGATTTTGAGGGCTGCACTGCTATGTGTGTGCGGATCGCACGGAACAGTGAAGACTCCGAAAGATGGATTTTTCCGTATTGATCAACCCCGTAAAACGCTTCGAAAAGCGTGGGAGAATCTGAATGCTTCCTTCCCAATTGAACCGCCTGCCATAACTCTCCGTTCTCATTAATGAAGAGCAGACGTACCGTGCCACTTGCTGGAGGGCCAAAGTAGAAATAGCCTTCGAGCTCAGCCTTCTTCAACGGCCAATCTAGTTTGGCTGCGTTCCCCTTCAAGGTGGATAGAATGTTTGGCTTGGACTCAACTTCATTGCCCGCAACGTCCACCACGCAAATAACACTACTGTGATCAACGAGCCACTCCGTTGTGAGGACCATACACTGGTTATAGTCTGCATAAGAAACCTGCGAAGAGCATATGCACCAGGCAATAAGAAGACAGCGACACATCATAGTGCTTTTGCACCTCCCGGACTTAGATCACAAAATTCGAATTTGACTGCGAGGAAGCGCCCGATTGATTATTGAAAGTTGAACGCTGTGCTGATTCCTCACGAGCCATCTTTCTGAACCTCAGTGTAGAGGACAAGTCCAAGTATTGCATCTCGCAGTTCAGAAGAGGCTTTTGCCGAAATCACCACATTGGACCTCCTGCTGGATCGATTCCAATAGGCGAGATGGCGACTGTTTGGATCGCGAAGTATGAACCTGGTTCCAACAAGCCCCATCCACAAAGTGCATGACAATGGGAATTGTTGATTTGCAAAATTGAGGTTGCCCAGGTGCAATGACTTGGCACGAAATGCAAGCCGTTTTCGAGCGGGTACAGCGGCAGATACAATCGTTGCGAACTCCAGGCCGTTTCGCTGCAGTACGCCGACTCCAGCATCGATGGAACAAGCGATCAGATTCCCCGCGATCTCAAATGAAAAAAGTCCTTCTCCGCGTCCAGTGGACGGAGGTCGTGATTTCACTGGAAGGGTGAGGCTCGGCGTTTCGATGCAGAAACGTGGCGTCCCCAGAACAGTTAAGACAATCTTGAAGCGTAGGGCTGACAATTTCGGTTTCAGTGAAAATTAACGCGACCCTCGGCAGCCATCCAAAAATCGTCTCCCAGCATCAAGACGATTTGACCATCTCCAAACAGGAGGCAATTTCGCTTCGGTAACGAGAAAGATCGCCTTCGGGAATCGCGTGCGGCTCAATTAGGAACTTTTCGATACTAGGGGGCATTTTCGATTGCCGATTTGTCGTTCAGGCAAATCAGAGGATTGAACGTGGATAGTTGCCGGATGGCAATCAGTTGCTCAGCAGCTTCTTGCGAAGTGATTCCATCTTCCCAGTCCTCTACTCTTAACAGCGACCCGTTACTATCGAAAAATAGCCAGGACTCATGCCTGAAAAAGAAAAAGACTGCAGAGTGATGCCCTACAGCCTTTGATGAATCTTCTTCGCTTCGCTTGGATCGTTAGAAGCGATACTTGGGATTCTCTTGATTAAAGTCCATGTCGGTAAGGCCAACATTGGGCTTAATGTTCATGTAGGTATACTCCTCAAGCAATTGCTTTTCGCCTCCAGGTGTCTTGGGCCAATCGAAGGCACAGTAGCGGATCGGAATATTGAGCTCGTTATCAATGAAGATCTGGGCTTCGCAGAAATCATAGCAAGCCTTCTTGACCGAGTGCTTTACAGTGAGCACTGTGCAATCGCGTTTGGCAACCGATGCACCGCGTCGGAATTCAACCTGGCAAGGCCCATTCTTCTTGTCGCGTTCACCCTTCTCGATCAGCTTGACGACAAGGTTTTCGATGCCCATGTCGGTAATTGGATAGCGTTGGCCCTTCATGGCCAACATTCCGTTGGGATCCAAATTGACGGTCGGCAAGAACCTGCCCTTCATCCCGCCTTCGTGAGCAACAAGATTGCCCGAGTTTTGGTTCTCGACATAGATGACTTCACGCCCCTTGACCGAATCTGGCCCAAGGAACGTTAGGTAAACGCTGAATGGAACCGCGATTTGACCGTTTTGCACCTTGCGATTGCGAATTTTCGCCCCCATGTACTGAATTTCGCCAACCACACCATTCACACGTTCACGTTTGGCGACGACAGCGGTGTAATCGTGAATTCGGCTACGAATGTTATTCAAACTAGCTTGAGCCAGTTTCAGGGCGGGGTCCAGGGCGTGCGGTGCGACCGGAGCGACGTTGGTGGCCGGGACATCCTTTTTCGATATCCGAAAAACTGGCTCAGTTGGACCTTCTTGTGCAAGGAGTGTTGAACCTAGAAAGAGGGAACCACCAAGTACAGTGCCCGAAGTAAGTAGTTGGCGTCGGCTAATATTTTGCATGCTTCACCCTTCCTGGGGGAGTTTCTTTTACGTGCAACGGAGCGTCTAGGAGCGAATCATTCGTTTTTTTGAGCACGTCACCATCGGATTGGATCGGCTCTCTCTTTGTCTTCGGTTGCAGAATAGAGAATTCCGCAATAATGTCTGACAAGCACAATTTAAAGAACAAGGCGCATCGTCTTGCCTCAAACGCAAAGTCGTTCTAAGCCCTTCGATCCATAAACGATAGCAACCTTACTTTTCTAAAATCCATGCCAATTGTCA
>JBCCEO010000473.1:0-6650 GCA_039030255.1 Planctomycetota bacterium
CAGGGCGATGCTAACGCACTGTCCTCCGATCGTGAAGAGCGTTGACCCTCCTCCGAAGTCGCCAATCATTTGCGGAGAGGCTCCCCGAAAGTTCGAGTTCGAAGCAATCGAACTCTGCAAACTATCGGAGCTATTGAAGTCCTGAAAGTTGTTGTTTTGATCCCCAAAGTCGAAACTCTGGTTTGAATCTAAATCGAGATCATCAGGCGCTGGTGTTTGCTGGGTGCTTGGGTTCGTTGTCCCTGCCTGCCCGGGCGCTGGAGGTGCAGATTGGGCATCGTTGATGTTCAGTTGCACGGGACCCGACGAGCTTCTGTCCTGAGCGTTTCCGGCGGGAGCACCGGTTCCGCTTTGAGCGCTCGGCGCAGCCAGAGGGGCTGGATTCCTCTGGCCCCCAGGCGTCGCTTGACCAGCTCCAGTATTTTGAGCCCAAAGAGCAGATGGAATGACGAGCAATGCTAGCAGCACAGAAAAGGACTGCATTGGCAAAAAGGAAACTCGAATCAAGGCTCCAACTTTCAGCAAAATCGTCATGATCGTTAAACACTGTCCAACTGTCGTAATCGTCCTGCAGCTTCTACGGCTTTAGTCTTGAATCGAAACGTTGCTGAATTCACCCGAATTGGGATTCTTCTTTCGATCTCAGAGACTGGAGTGGATCGCAGATTCCGTCGATTTTCCTTGCTCGAGCCGAAGTGCTCGACCGCTTAGCCATGGACGGCCCGAGCGGCTTTTGGCTTGTAGGCGGCAGCCCCTCCAGCCGCTAATTTTGGCTTCGTTGGATATTCGCCTTAACAATTTCGGGCCAATTCAGCCATTCGCCAAGCTAGCATTTCCTTGAGATCACAGAGTGGCGAATTATCCTGTAGTGGCATTCCTACCTCCACCTTCTCAGATCGAAGATCATGAAACTCCCCCTATTTTTTGCACTCGTGCTACTCTGCGTTGTTACCGTTCCAATGACCGTAGCTGCCAAAGAGTGCGATTGTGAAATCAATCTTGCCCCCTGTGGTGATCGCGGAACGGGGAACCCGAAAGTATTGTTGGTCGGAATTGGAGGTTGGAAATCGTGCCTAGGAGAATCGGCCAACGACCAATACATCTCGAATCGCTTTCTGACGATGGTCCAAGCAGTTCGAAGATGCCGCCCGAATTGGGACGTCAGCTACATGATGGTTTGCAGCCCTGGCCTGAAGACAATCAAGTATGATGGCGAAGTCAATTACTATGGTCGATTTGGATCGGGTAAGGTTGCTGAACAAAGCATTGGCGCTTGTATTGCACGTCACAAAGAATCGGCGGACTCCAAGGTATTCGTCATGGGCCATTCTCACGGCGGCTGGATGGCCATGCGAGCAACCATTTGCCTGGGACAAGTCGATGGCCTATTTACCTTGGAACCTGTCAGTGCCGGCGAATGCGACACACGGGACTATTTGAAGAATCGAACTCGCAAGATTTTCAAACGACGCCAGAAGATCGTTCCTGGCTGTCGTAGAGCTCCGACCGACGTGAATTGGAATTCAGTTTACGCAGCCTGCGGCGGCAATTGGACGAACTTCTTCTTAGCCCCTAATACTCAAAAGGGCGATACTTACTCGTCGCCGATCTCGATTGCCGACAATGTCATGATCTGGGCGCCCGCCGAGGGCAAGTACAATGCTCACCACAATCTTGGGCTCTCCAAGCAAACTTGGGGTGTCATCGAACAAAGAATCCTCGGCTATCTTGGAGTTCTCGAGACTAACCCCGTTCTCGCGCCTAGTCCGGTTCTCGCGCCCGAGATGCTACCATTGCCAAGCTCCTCGAACTAGCAAGCCAATCTGCCGATCCGAGTTGTGCCGTTTATCGAGAATCGCGTTGATGCATCGCACGCTTCATTGCGGAATACGAGTCCAGAAGCAGAAGCATTTTTTTGGATCTGAAACCGTTGATGAACCTATCTGCTCGCACCAGATGCGCTCACACAGATGGTTAACGAGTTTCGATCTCTTCAGCTTTGGAGACTCCATTCTTTTCTTTTTTTGCAGGCGAAACTGATTTCCCTCCAACCATGGCGGGAATTGGACTGTCCACACTTCTCACTATACGAGCGTACGAATAGCCGCCTTCGTTCCCCCTCCAGTTCGCATGAACGCAGCGTGTTCTCAAATCTGACTTCACGCTTCGCAGAGCCTGATCGTCAAAATTGAAGTCGCCAATTGTGTTCGCATAAACGACCCAGCGCCAGCGACCCTAAACCTCTTCCAATTCTTGACTTACGCCGTTAGGTCCTCTATCGTGGCGACTTTGCAAGCGACTCCTGTCGCATAAACTAGATGTTGCACGACCTTAGTCTTCCCTATGGCCACATCGATTCCCGGTGATATCGCTCGCAAATTAACGACGGACTTTGACACCGAGTCCGCAAGCGTTGCCTTGCAAGCCCTCGTCGATCTTCAAGGCGTCAGCGATGACTTTACGCCTCGCGTTCTGCGATGCATCACATACGCATCATTCGGTGATGTTGATCGCTTCAATCACCTGTTGGCGATGGCACGAAATGACCCCCGTGATGTTATGCGTGAAGCGGAGTTTGACATTGATGACAATCGTTTGCGCGACTTGAGCATGCCATTTGACCCGTAGCGTTGTTGCTGGCTCAACGGTCGTGCAACATGGTTTTTACGCTGTGGCCTTCGGCACACCTTCCGCGTTTGGCCACGCGGGCTGGCCTTGGTATAATTACCGTAGTTCAGGCATCGTTCGCTTCGTTCAGGGCGGTGTCGTAAAAACCTTCCGTTGTCGGTCATAGCCTTTAGGAATTGCAGTGCCATCTGACCCTTGGTTCGAGCTTTGCGAGCAACACGCATTCACTGGTTCCACCTCTTGGCGACTCAAGGGCGGTCACATTCGTTTTCGCGGCCGCAACGGCTCAGACGAACCACTTGCCGCGATCCAACCGATTTTCGCCACCAAGTAACGGATTGGCGATTTCGCCAGAACCCTAGACCTTCTTGATGTTTGGCAATGGCGTCCCGATTACTCGCCCGATGAACGCGGATTCGTTGTGATGGACGGCATGTCTTGGACGTTCACAGGCTCCATCGGCGGTCGCGAGATTGACGCTGGCGGCGACAATGCCTCCCGTCATTTGACGACGTTACAAAATCGTCGCCCGATGCTGACCGCTATGCGCATCTTGTGTTTGCGTTCCATCGTTCGTTCGGCATACCGTTACCGGACAATGTCTTTCACAATGGATAGCGTTTCGCCGCTTTAATGACCGACAACATGGTTTTTACGCTGGGGCCTTTTCTAAGTAAATCAAGGGCATGGTGGAATTCTCTTTGGGGTGAGGTTTCGCGCAGCGGTGGTGGTGGTTCTTGAGACGGTCAAGAATCGGTGCGCTACGGATCGTGGTGTTTGGGGCTTGCGGAGGTTCTGGTTCGTGCGAGTGCGTTCAAGCGGCAGACAGCGCAAGCTGCGATGAATTCAACCTTTTCCTCGGATGTACGGTTGCGGAGCGGCATTGTTTGAAGGAATACCGTGACTCGACGCGCGTGATCAAGTCGGCTTCGTGGAAGATTGCTCGCAACCTGTACTCGGGGATGCCTCGATACTACGGCGGAATCTCACCTTCTGCGGATTCTCGGCCACCAAGCGAAGGTCTTCCCCAAACGTGAACAGTTCACCCCATAGCGGATGATTGCCCGCGCTGTCCAATGTACAAGTCACCGATGCGCCTGCTCCAAACCAAATTTAAGCCAAGTTGGTCCAGAATGCGTTCTAAAGGGCTATGGCCAACCTAGTATCGGCGGGGCACCAAGTACCTTTATTCAGGATAACAGCATGCCTTCAAGCACCCAAAATTCCAAGCATCCGCCAAAGGTCCTGCAAATCAACCCACCCCAGATTCAGACCACAGCACCGCTGCGCGCCACCGGCGAAAAGCCTCATCAATCGAGTGCAATCTCGCGATAAAACGCGTTGATCTACATCCCAGTTGCAGGGCAATGCGTAGTCGACTTACAATGAGACGAGCTTCCTCCATGACTCGTTGTCATTGATAACCCCAAGAAGCCCAGTCCGAGCTTGCCCCACCCCGCCAAGCTCAACAAACGATCTACCAATACGACAAGCATATCGAATCGCAATCCGTTTGCGGACGCTAGTCTTATCTGGTGGCAACCGGTTCTTATGCAAAAACTTGATGATCTTGCTGGCTGGCGACTTCACGCGTACGACTGGTTACCCGACGACGATTTCGAGATCAAATTTGAATCGTCAGCCGATCTTTCTCTCGACGCTTGGGCGGTCACGTTCAAAGGCGCGATTGCCGCTTGCGTTCTTGGCCCGTGGAGCGACCTTAAGCGCTCTGCCACATCCGCGGCCTCTGGTGGACCGTTGGGCGGCATACTCAACTTCGGACCCGACGAATTGGATGCATACAACCAGTACACTCTTTGGTATGACACTGACGGCCCACCCGGTGCTATCATCATCGCGGAATCGCTCGAATTCCGATCATTCAAACTAAAACGCGGAATGGACCTTTAGTCGCCCCGTCCGCTAACATGGTTTTTACGATAGGCCTTCGGCACACCTTCCCGCTTTGGCAGCGCGGGCTGGCCTTGGTACATTTCTCGTAGTTCAGGCATCGTTCGCTTTGTTCAGGGCGGTGGCGTAAGAATATTCCCTTGGCAGACACATGGAATCGAATAAGGTCGTGAAAATCGAACTTCGCACCGAAGCCGATGGCGAGGTTTACGTCGAGGTTCCGTGGGCTGAACCGTACGGACGCGACAACCACTTTAAACTCCTCAATTTGCCCTTTTACGCGTATGGCATTTCGTGGGGCGATATCATTGAAACAACGCCTTGCCCAGATTCGGGCCGTCCAATCTTTGTTCGCGTCGTCGAAAAATCTGGACACTGTCTCGTACGCGTAATCTTCGAGCCGCCAGTTGACGAGGCTCCCGAAAATCAGGGACACCTTGACGAACTCGTTGATCTCGGTTGCTCGTATGATGGTGCCAATCCTTCCTATATTTGCATTGATATCCCGCCTGGCATCACTCTCTCCGATATCTCGGATTATCTGACTGCCAACGATCTCCAATGGGAACACGCTGATCCAAGATATTCTGACCTTTACCCTGATGACTGACCATCCGCGTAGTGTCTGGCAACATGGTTTTTACGCTAGGCCTGCGGCACACCTTGGCTCTTTGGCAACGATCCATGGCTTTGGTACAATCTTCGTAGTTCAGACATCGTTCGCTTCGTTTTGGGCGGTGTCGTAAAAACAATCCCTTGTCGGCTCGAGATCGTCTCTCAATGAACGCCCCAGATTACCCACCTGACTTTCTAACGTTCCTCGAATCGCACACTGGAAACGACGCTTATGAGTTCGACGATGTTGACTGGTGGGTGGCGACTAAGTCGGAGCTGGTTGCCGACATTAACATTGACGGGACGGAATACATGTACTCGAAACAGCTTGCTGGTTACTCGAACGCATTGGCGGCGTTATCGGGTGGCATGAGCACTGAAGACGATGACGGCAACGCCTATCCTTTGGCTCGACTCGCCGCTGGGTTGGCTTTTGCAACAGGCGACGGTGAGGTTCTCTATTTCGATCCTGCGGACGGGTTCTCTGTTTGGCAATTTGAGCACGATGGTGGCGAAGTCACGCGATTAGCAGACAGTTTTACGGATTGGCTGCAATCCGCCGACCTCGAAACCGACTAGCCTGCATTTGCGGCGGCCAACATCGGATGTACGCAAAGCCCTTTTGGACACCATCCTAGTATCGCACATCCGGGCCATGTTACGCCCCTAGATTTCTCATGAGTGACGTCACCGTTTACGACGAGGCGAAATGGCATTTCGGCGGCAACTACCCCGCCGAACTAGACGAGAACAACGCGTACACGCACGCCGGGTACTTCTTCGGCTGGATCGTAGACAATGCTTTGGTTGATGCTGAGTTCCTTGACGACTTTGGCGATGAAATCGCCCGATTTCGTTCGCGCCAAATCTCCGCACGCGACCTGTTCATTCTTGCGGACGGTGCGCTCGTCGACGACATGATGAACGATACTGGCAATGCGTTTGCTGCATTTTACTTTGACATGAAAACCGGCCAGTATCTCGATGACTACGAAGCTTTGCTCGCAACTGGTTTGCCTACCACCTACCACGTGCAAGACACGCCGGAGAATTACGCCGTGATCTGTGCGCGAATTACGGAACGCTTCAACGAATGGAACGCGTCAGCGTAGGTCGTTGACGTTTTCAACAATCTCCAGGTCAAAGCAAAAGCTGACATGCACCCACTGGTCCTACCCTGGGCTAACTCGAGTTGCAACTACAACTAATTAGAAGTAGGAGTACGAATAGTGATTGGTAATTCATACTCCATCCAAGAATTGAGATCAAAGATCCGAACGACGGATTTCGTCACTTCTTCACGGGCGCAGAGTCTCTAGATTGCACGATTGCAAGCGGACACAGCACTCCATTGATGCAAAGATTGCAAGCGAACACAGCACGCCGTTGATGAGTAAGGATAAATGCGAACTGCTGTGTCCGGTGTAGGGGAAAATGGGCGATCGGGGCTTAGAAGTAGAGGCTCAGTCAGAAAGTTGGCGAGACAGCGCGGGAAA
>JBCCEO010000474.1:0-6650 GCA_039030255.1 Planctomycetota bacterium
CATTTCTTGTACACAGGTGGTGTTGGCGAATACTACAATCACGCTGGACAGTTCGACAGCATGTTTCCACGTCTTCAAAAGCTGCAATCTGAATTAGAACGCCCTTGTATTACAACTTCGTATTACCCTGCTATGGATCATGTCGCATTCCTTTGCGAACATCGGCTGGAATTGGTCGGGCAGGCTTGTCGACAAATAAACTCGATGCTTGCGTCGTTGCCCCAATCAGCTAATGAAAACTGTGAGAGGCCCGCAAACGAGCTGGCTATTGCGGAGCATCAACTTCATGACAGCGCGGCAAGTCCAGAAGTGTTGCCACTTCCTGAGTTTGTATGTGCTCCAGGTGCGTCTACTAGTACAGGCATTTAGGTCTGCTCCGTAAAACCAGCGGTCCATCGATGGGAACAGTACATACGAGCGCGCCCCGAGCCAGTTATCCGCGTAGGGTTTAAGCCGGCTCAGCTGCTGGATTATCCAGTCGGCGGACAACTTGGGAAAGAGCTGGCAGTCTCGGACGTTATGCAGCAGTGGAGGGAGTTGCTCCCGTTTTCTCGCCGTCTTTTCGGTTAGGATACCCAGCAGGTCTTCTGGCAACCGGCGGAGTTTCAATCCGTTTTGAGCTATCTTATGCATCAACTTTCGGCGAGACTCTTCCGTTTGTGATTCCGACGGACGAAGGCAGGTTCTTCGCCCTGCTACGCAAGTAGAGCGATTAATGCATCCGGGAGCCCTCGTAGTCTCGATTAAGCAAATTGCTGTCTCCGAGGTGATTGGAGGAACTTAGTCAAGCGAGTCGAGCCCGAGGTCTTCTGCAGGCAGATCCAAGAGGTTTCCAGTTGGAGTTCCTTCTGCGTCCGTCTGCTCAGATTCTTGGTGCAGCCTAGGAGAATTGCGAGAGATTGTAGGCGGATTCTCAGTAGCCAGGACGACCAAGTTGAAGTCCTGTATTCCAACTATTTCAACGTTTTGCCCAGCTTCGATGAATCCACGTTTTGCAACCGCGTTGCGTGACTTGCCCTCGATCCGGATTTGGCCTCCTGGCATCAGCGGGGAATCTGTTTGGAGAACTTGACCGATTAAACCGCTGTCTTCGTCCTCGACGTCTTCCTTGGGAAGTTGTTCTCGCACAGGCAAAATGACGCGGCGTCCAATCGGAGTCATCGGCCAGATTTTGATGGCGAGTACGGCAAAGGTTGGGATGGAGGCGAGAATGATTGTCAGCATGGTCATTCCTGCCGCATTGCTAGAGCGAAATCCGAAAAGAATGCATCCGACTGCCGCTAAACCGGCCATCAGTAGTAACATGCCGCTGCTGGGAATAAATAGATCCACAAACGCCAGACCCAGGGCCGCAACGTAGAGAATCAAAGCTATGTAAAACGGGTCCATTCAGCCTTCTCAAAGATCTAGTTCTTGAATTAATAATTTGCCGACAAGTCCTTTTTTTGCCGCCGACGCTACCATTCTAGTACCCGCAACAAGTAAGTGAAATCTTGTCTTGCATTTCGTATTTTGCGTCCGTGCTTACTAATGATGTTGAATGATGTTGGCTTTGGTTTGCAAGGATGGGGCATTTGTGGTCAACTGCGACCGCTCCATAATGCTTTTGGCTGAGGGATCGGGTATCGCATTTTGAGTCTTTGTTTCGGCTTGATTTCGTCAGAGTAGATCTTTTTAGTATTCACGGGCGCCTGTTCCGTTTTTTTCGTGAGGGGATTGTAGTGGAGCCATTGGCCTGTCTTCTAGGAGGAATTGTCTTGGTCGGGCTTGGACTTGCACTTGCCAGATTGCGTCCTCCGAATTGGCAGGCGGACGGCGCTTTAGTTGACGGAGAGCGCATGGCGATCCAACGCTGGGCACGTGTTCAGCAGTTTGTTCGTATCCTCAACAATTCTCTCATTTGTGCGGCGGGATTCCTGATTGCGATTACCGGTTCCGTACCACATGGCAAAACTTGGCTATGGCTCTGGACGGCGATTCTACTGGTGCTCATGACGTGCATCGTGTTGGCGATGGTGGATGCCATTAGTTCCCTTGCCGGTTACAAACGCGCCTTGCCAGAAGCAGCTAGGCGATCTTTGGGGTCTCCCGACCTGGCCAGTCTGGCAATTGATCCGAGTGAACAGTTGGCCGCCGAAAAAGAGGATTCGAGTCCGGATGAGTAATGCGCATTGCTTTGCTCAAAATAGAAGATCTCTCCTTGATGCAATGCTAGCAAAATTCAGACTGAGGACCCTTTGGTTTTTTTGCATCGGGTAACTGACGTGTACCTCGCGCTGTGTTCCGGCTAGACTCCTGGCGACGGACGAATTTGCCCTGCTCATTTTGGCTAAGGATGGCCCTATGTATCGCTGGTTGCTGTGTTGGCGCTACTTAAAAACTCGCTACATCGCGTTAGCTTCTGTCGTAAGCGTAATGCTTGGCGTCGCGACTCTGATAATCGTCAACAGTGTGATGGATGGGTTTACAACCGAAATGCATCAGCGAATGCACGGGATCCTATCGGACGTCATCATTGAGAGTCACGGAGCCAACGGGATGTTGGATACTCCAGGTTTGCGGCAAATGGTACGCGAAGTTGCCGGAGATGATTTAGTTGGTTTGACAACGGTTGTCCATGTACCTGCCATGGTTAGCATAGATCACCGTGGCGAAACCAAAACGCAGCAGATCAACCTGATCGGTATCGATGTTGATTCCTATGCCGACGTTAGTGACTTCAGCAAATACCTCCTGCACCCTCAAAACCAAAAGCAAATAGACTTTGCACTGAGGGAATCTGGATACGCGCCAGATCGCGAAGGTTTCCCCGAATCGGGATGGGTGCACCGTCGACGCACGGCACAAGCCATTAAGCAATACGAGCAGTTGCAACGCGAGTTGGAAGCGGAACGAATTCGGAACGTTCAGTTGCGAGCTCAAATGGCAGCCGCGCAATTGCCAATGGAACCAACCGTAGATTCAACGGTTGCAAAATCTGCAGCTGCCCACTCCCCCAACAATGATTCTACCACTGGAACGAATTCCGACACTGAAGGAGGCGAACTGCCTGAGCATGGTTTGTCCTTTCCGGAAGTTCCAGAGCACTTGATGGTTGAATCAAAAAGAGGTGATGTTAACACACCGGGAGTTCCAGCAAGTCAAGATCCTTCTTTGCCGTCGGTTCAAAGTATGGCGACTCTGCCGACGGACTTACCCACAGTTTTTGATTCGGAAACGATGCAACATGATGGTATTGTGCTGGGAATCAGCATTGCCGCTACACGCTATCGAGATAACAGCGGTGAGGTACAAGACTACTACTTTTTGCAGCCCGGCGACGACGTTCAAGTAACCTTTCCCTCCTCGGGCCGAACGCCGCGAGCTATCAACGAACGCTTTACCGTCGTTGACTTTTACGAAAGCAAGATGAGCGAGTATGACGCGACTTTTGCCTTCGTACCGCTGGATCGCTTGCAGCATTTTCGCGGGATGCGAGGTGCAGTTAGCTCAGTGCAACTAAAGCTTCGTGATGGGGCAGATCTCGATGACGTCCGGGATCGACTGCGGGCACAATTTCCTGTTGAGATGATGATTCAAGTCAACACATGGCGTGATTTGCAGGGTGCCTTATTGGCTGCGGTGCAAATGGAAACTACCATCCTGAACATCTTGTTGTTCCTAATTATCGCAGTCGCAGGATTCGGTATCCTTGCAACATTCTTTATGATCGTAGTCGAAAAAACCAAGGACATTGGGATCCTGAAATCGCTTGGGGCTAGCGGCGCTGGCGTAGCAACGATTTTTCTTGGTTACGGTGTGCTACTCGGAACCTTTGGGGCGGGGGTCGGTGTGATTGCTGGACTGTTGTTTGTAGCCTACATCAACAACATTGCCGATGTTCTTGAGGCAGTGACTGGCCAAGAAGTCTTTGATCCAACTGTCTACTATTTTGAGTCCATCCCTACGATTGTGCATCCGGGCATGGTGGTTTGGGTAATGATTGGAGCTGTTTCGATTGCAGTCATGGCAAGCGTATTGCCTTCGATTCGTGCGGCCCGAATGCATCCGGTGGAGGCTTTGCGTTATGAGTAGCGTTCCAGAGATCAAACCAAGACGCGTCGGCAAGCCACGACCATCCGAAAAATTAGTTGCTAACGACTCGACAGCGGGCAAAGACGATCAGGGCTCTACACCGCCTTTGAAGATTGCTCACGATGTTGTTTTGGAAGCCAAGAAACTGCACAAGTCCTATCGCAAGAATCGGTTGGTCGTACCTGTGTTGAAAGGCTGCGATTTTCAAGCGGTCAACGGCAATATCACAGCCGTTCTAGGCCAAAGTGGGTCGGGTAAGAGCACATTGTTGCATCTGCTTGGCACGCTTGATGCGCCCGATGAGGGGGAGATCTATTTTGAGCGAGAAAGAGTCGATAACATGCCGCGCAGAAAACGCGACAAGTTTCGCAATACAAAGCTCGGGATGATTTTCCAATTCTATCACCTGTTGCCAGAGGTCACGGCTTTCCAAAACGTGCTCTTGCCGATGATGATCTCGCAAGGCGTCTTTCGCTATATGAGCAATCGTACTGCTAATCGGGCCAAGGCACGCAATCTATTGGAGCGAGTCGGCTTAGGACATCGAATGCATCATAAGCCGCGCGAATTGTCTGGCGGCGAAATGCAACGAACTGCGATAGCCCGTGCCTTGATCTCGGACCCAGAATTGCTCCTCGCTGATGAACCAACTGGTAATTTGGACGAGGAGACTGGCGAGACGATTCTGGAACTGCTTCGGGAGTTGAACGAAGAATCTGGATTGACGATCGTGATGGTGACGCACGATGAGCGGATTGCCGCTCAGTGTCATGCTACTATCAGATTGGCTGATGGAAGAATTGAGGCTTAGACCGATTTGATGGTTTCCGCTGCCTTTTTCTCCTTTCCCGCATCGCATTTGCTCAAATAAATGCAGGGTTGTTGACTTCCATCAAGTCTTTCTGCATGGGCACATGCAGGAGCCATCAGGCGTATATAACTGCTGCCTCGGTCTCGTTTCCCGTAGATGGTTCCTTGTCGGGAAATTACAATAGATAAATTGGCGAACGACTCGTTTGCCATGTCCCACCTTCGCGGCGAGCAGCATCAATGGGCAATACATGGTGTTTCGATTCTTTGTCGCGGTCCAGGAGAGCGAAGCATTAGGGCAGATTCGTTCACCGGAGTGTATTTCGATTGGCTTTTGCCCTGCAACGATGGCACGTCGTGAACAGCGGTATCTTGAGCAATTCAAATCGCTTCATCGTGGTTGCGACGATTTCTACGGTTGCAACCTGCGCTTTGCTGCAATCTCAGGGGATGTCGCAAGAGGTAGCGCTCGACAGCGAGACGCTGCGGCAGAAGGGCAAAACACTTTACTCGCAGCAATGTGCAGATTGTCATGGAGTTCAAGGTGAGGGCGTTGAAGATGCGCATGAACTACCGCTAGTTGGAGACGACTCGGTTCTTCAACTAACAGAGTACATTGACGCATCAATGCCGGAGGGAGAACCTGAGCTTTGCGCGGGAACTGATGCTAAAGCAGTCGCGGCTTTCATGCACTACGATTTCTACAGCGAAGCGGCGCAGGTTCGTCGTAGGCCGCCTCGAATCGCGGTGACGCGACTTACCGCGAATCAACTTCGGCAAAGCTTGTCGGACCTATTTATTTGGTTTGATGGTGGTTCGCTCGTTCCCGACCCGAAGCTAAAGTTTGGAGTCGAGGCAGAATACTTTAACGCGGACAATTGGTCGAGCAAGAAACGAAAGTTGGAGCGTATCGATCCGGGCATTGATTTTGACTTTGGGCGAGCAGATCCAGTCCAAGGAGTCAACGCAAAAGAGTTTTCGATCGCGTGGGAAGCCGGTTTGTTGGCCAAGGAAACCGGACGCTACGAATTGGTAGTAGATAGTACTTGTTCTTTCATCTTTTACTTTGGTGACAACGATCGTGAATTCATTAACAATTATGTACAGTCGGGTGATCAAACTGAATTTAGACGCTCCATCGTTTTGACTGCTGGAAGAGTCTACCCCTTTCGAATTCGTTTTCGCCAGCGTAAACGCAAGACTGAGATTCCGCCCGCTAAGATTTCATTCCGTTGGGTCCCTCCAGGTGGGATGGAATCTGTGATACCAACGGAGAATCTGCTCGTTGGCAGGGTACCAAGCAGTTATGCGCTGCAAGCCGAGTTGCCTCCCGATGATCGAAGCTATGGTTACGAGCGTGGCATTGCTGTTAGTCGTGACTGGGATGCATCCACGACGGAGGCAGCCCTAGAGTTTGCAGAGATTGCTTACGACGAACTTTGGCAGGATTATAGGCGACGTAACCGAGGCAAAGCGGAGGGCCGAGACTTGCTCGCAATGTTTTTGCAAGAGCTGGTCGAAGTGGCGATTCGGCAACCGTTGACAGACGAGCAGAAGGACCGCTATATCGATCGGCAGCTAGCAGCGGAACCAGATGATGCCTTAGCGATGAAGCGAGTTTGTTTGGTCGCCCTGAAATCGGCAGGTTTTTTGTATCCAACGGCTGATAATACAAGTTCTCAGTCGCAAAGAGTAGCAAACCGTTTGGCCTTGGTACTCTTTGATTCACTACCGAGTGATCGATGGTTGCGACGCGCGGCGGAGCG
>JBCCEO010000475.1:0-6624 GCA_039030255.1 Planctomycetota bacterium
CGATCGGCACGAAAACCCGCCGCTCGCGCGCGAACTCCGCAACGATCTTGCCCTCCCCGTGCTCCTTCGACCGGTCTGCCAAAGTTATTTCGATGCTTATTTCAAGCTGGCATTCGACAAGCGAATCTGGCAATACTATCCGTTTGAAATAACGACCATCGACGAGCTGCAGGGCTGGCTGATAGATTGCATCAGTGACCGCAACGCGTGCAACCGTGCTGCATTCTCCATTCTGGATAAGGACTCAGGCGAGATTGCTGGCAGCAGCTGCTACGGAAATATCTCATACCGGGACCGACGACTAGAAATTGGCTGGAGTTGGATCAATCCAAGATTCCAGCGGACCGGAATCAACCGCCACGCCAAGTTCCTGCTGCTGGAATACGCTTTCGAAGTGCTCGGCATGGCTCGTGTTGAGTTCAAAACCGATGTGCTTAATGAGAAGGCTCGAAAAGCGCTCCTCGGAATAGGTTGCACAGAAGAAGGCGTGCTGCGAAGCCACACTTTAATGCCTAAAGGCCGACGCCGGGACACTATTTTCTATAGCTTGCTACGGGATGAATGGCCTGCGACGAAAGCCGCAGTATTTGCAGGATATCAAAGCCTCGCATCCGAGAATGGATAGCCTGTTAACAAGGTTTGAAGCAGCGGGCAATCTGCAAATTTCTGTAACCGTAGTTTTCGGAAAGATAATGCGTTCAACCGGAGCTCTAACACGGCTCCCTGCACCGCCAATAAAAAACGCGACTGGAAGAACCAGTCGCGTTTTGTTTTTTCTCAGAGAACCAAGAGTCTTAATTCAGAGCTTCGAGACCGTCAGGCTCACCAACTTTATCTTCTGTGGCTTCCTTAGTCGCCTTCTTACCCTTGATCGTGCTCGTGTCCACACCGGACATTGGCGACGAAGTTGGGTTAGCCGGTGCAATTGGGTCGGAGCTTCCGCCACAACCTACCATTGGAAAAGCTAGTAGAGCTGCGAGCAATAGAGCTGAAATCTTCTTCATGGTTTCCTTTCTCGATTTTCTTAGTAAGCGTAATTACTACTGGTTGAACGCGTCGTCAATTACCCAACCGTCAGACATAGCTGCCAAACGACGAAGGATACCGATCGCTGTGTTTTCAGATACGAACTGGACAGAGCCATCACCAACAACCCAGTTTTGGCCGCCAGTGTGGTAACTGTTGAATCCAGCCCAAGCCGAAGCACCCTTTGGTTGACGGATAGCGATGTTGCCCATCAGGCCAACTGGCAACCAGTCTTGGGAAACCCAAGCACGATTCCAGTTGTCACCACCGGTGGACTCACCCATCATCAAGGTGTTGCTCAAACCGTCAGTAACTTGACCGAACTTGGTTGGCTTGCGGTCTTCGCCGTACATACCACGCAGAGCGTAGTAGCTATCAGCGTCAGCAACACCGTCACCGTCCAAGTCAAGACGTTCTGGGTTCGAGTGAGGAGGGCAAAGGGTAACGCCATCCGATTGGTAGCGAGTCGCGTTCATTGCACCACCAACACCAACGTAGTTGGTTACACCGTGATCTTGGCTGTCGGTAGGACCGAACCAGATACCACTGATGGATTCACAGTTTGGACGGTAAGACCAGAACATGATACCAGTGTTAGCCAACTGAGGGTCAGATGGGCACTGGTATACACCGATTTCGAATTGACCCAAGTTCCAGTCGTTATCGATGTACCACCAAGGCTGACCTTCAACAGGCTGGAATACACCGCCTGGAGGTGGCTGCGTTACCGATGCCTGCGAGTGCACCTTGTAGCCACGACTCTTTTGGAATTGGTTGTAAAGGGTGGTCAATTCCATGTACGGCTGAAGAAATGTCAGCGGACCGAAACCAGGACCATGAACCAACCAGATACCGTAACGACCGCCAGAGTACCAACCAGGTTGGTTACCCCAAGTCGAGTTGTTGTTCGGAGGCAACGAACGGTATGCGGATTCGTGGTTGTGATTGGCCAAACCAAGCTGCTTCAGGTTGTTTTGGCACTGCATACGACGAGCAGCTTCACGTGCTGCTTGAACGGCTGGGAGCAAAAGCCCAACCAAAATTCCGATGATCGCGATAACGACCAATAGTTCAACGAGCGTAAAGCCCGAGCGAGTTTTAACTCGCAGATTATTCTTCATTGCATAACCTCGCAGAAGAAAAAGTAATGAAACAAAAACTCGTTTGTGGCAACAAAAACCTAACCAAGGAAAAAAAATTTGTGTTGCCGGATAGGAAACCGCTTGCACAGTGAGAGTTTATGTATGCACACGGATCAACCCATTCTTTAGTATCTAAGGATTTATATCAACCACTCCGTATCCACTATTCCTTAAAAATTGCGAATGGATTCGACACTAAGGTGAAAAACCCCTGCTTTGGGTGGAAGTTCAGACCAGTTGTGTATCCAATCCAACCTTCACCAATACCAGCGTCAATTTGGCTCAAATGCCACATCTTTTCACTTGATGGTTCCTAGCTTTATTTGAAATAGCAATTCTGGCAAGCTTTTGCTGTCAAAAAAGCTCTCATTCAATCTTCGTTTTTCAAATTCAGAAACTTCAGGATGCTTTAGGAAAGCAAGTTTTTGAGTAGTACCAGCACCAATTATTAAGTCCGAAAAGGCTGCAAAAGCCTTCAAAACGCAGGCTTTTCACCCGGTCGGGGCATGTAATTTGAGCCCCTTCCATCCCGCAAATAACCCGATCCGCAATTTTTCACATGGAACTAGCGGCCACGTTATTTGCTGAGAATAACTGTTGGACGCGAGAGCCAGCACGATTCCGGGAAGACTTAGTATGCTCAACTGCGCAGTCCCCAAATCTCACCCAAAATCTCGCGCTCGCATAGGTCGCCTGCTTTACACGATACCAGCTTGAGCGAGCCGACTGCCTCAGCTGGGAATGTTCTCCAAACGCAATAAGTCGTCGGCAGCCTCGCGTTTTCGGATCAATTTGGCTTCGCCACCCTCAATTAGCACTTCTGGACAGCGATAACGGCTGTTGTAGTTGCTGGCCATCGCATAGGCATAGGCCCCAGCTACTTCGAGGATGACTCGATCTCCGACTCCTGCCCTAGGAAGGGATCGCTTGTCCACAAAGCCCCCTTCGGCTTGGGTGAAGATATCTCCCGATTCACAAAGTGGCCCGCCCACGACAACATCGTGGCAATTGCTCTGTTGCCCGTCTCGTCTTGCGATCGAAATGGGATGGTATGCGCCGTAAAGAATGGGTCTGGCCAAATCATTGAAGCCAGCATCGAGCAAATAGAAGGTGTTCTCGCCCATTTCCTTTACAGCCTGAATTTCTGCGACCAAATAACCGCATTCGGCCACCAGATACCTTCCCGGCTCAATTTCCAAGTCGATTTCATGACCAAATCTCTCTTGAACTCGATTTCGCATCGCATCCCAAAGCTGAAAATACTGATCGAGGTCCATATACGACTGCTCTTCGCTGTAAGGAACGGGCAAGCCGCCTCCCGCCGAGATGCTTCGTATCGTTCTGCCGACTTCTTGGCAAGCCTTTTCCATCGCCCCGCAGACTTGGCTCAAATGCTCAAAATCAGTTCCGCTTCCAATGTGCATATGTAGACCAGTGACGGAGATACCGTAGCGATCAGCGCGGCGTAGGCAGTCGTCGATATGCTCGTGCCAAATCCCGTGTTTGGACTGCGGGCCGCCGGTATTGGTTTTCTGGCTATGTCCGTGCCCAAAACCTGGATTGATTCGCATCGCAATTTCGCTTCCAGGCGCGACTTCTCCCAATTGATTGATCATATCGGGAGATCCGACGTTGACTGGGATATTGTGCTGAACGACCAGTTTCAGTGCTTCTTGATCAAAAACATCGGCCGTGTAGACAATCCCAGCAGGCTTGCTATTTCCTGTAAAACCAGATCGCAAGGCCCTTTCAATTTCGCCAGCGCTGACTGCATCCACCACGGCACCAGCCTTGCGAGCGCGGTCAAGGACAGCAATGTTGGAAAGAGCCTTTTGTGCGTAGCGAACCGTATCAAACGCGGCGAGGTCACGAATTCGGCTCTCAATAACCGATGCGTCGTAAAAATAGCAGGGTGAGCCGAATTGCTCGACCAAATCTGAAATCGAAAGTCCCGCGATTTCTTGACGATGAACGTTGAAAGTCGGTGTGGCTTGCATAAAAGAATCTGCTTTAAATCGGCTGTAGTTTGGCAACGACTGGACGGCGACAGCACATGAATCCAAGTGGAGTAGGAGTACGGTTTACACGCGGATCTAGTGTATAGAGCTTTCTACTCTTGCGAAGTCCCATCAAGGGAAACGCGATTGGCTGGCCTTCTTGGGGCTTGGATTGGAGCTTCCCAGTTAGGCCGCAGCGGCTTTAGCTTGGCTCACAAGATCTCTAGACACTTGAGTGCTTGCACCCGTTCGGCATTCTCGGCGGATACGGCAGGGAGAGAGCTGCAACGTCCCCTTGGGTCGATGTTCGACTACTCACGCTCTTTGCGGATCTTTTTCGAGTAGTTCTGCATGAACTTCCGTTCCTTGCGAGTCAAACTCTCTTCGCCTTGCTCATGAATTTTGGCCAAGATACGATCCAGCTCCTCTTCGCTTCGTTCGTCACGATTGGGCTTTTGCTCCGCTTCGGGCTCATGGACCTTGAGACCACTCTTTTGAATCTTGCGTTCCTTGCGAAAGCTGCCCCAAATCGACCCAAAGAAGCCAAAGTTTAGCCCAGCGAAGTGATAGCCGGCGGCCATGGCTGCGCCGACCAAGTGCACATCGTAGGCGACGTTCTCCATGCCTTGGATACCCATCATATTGGGGCGGAAAAGATTCGAAATGATGATGAATACGCCAAGCATCCAAGCCTTCAACGGGATAGCGAACATCAAACGGATTTCTGCTTGAGGGTAGAAAAAGCAGAATAACATGGAAACGCCGGTAATCGCGCCTGATGCCCCCACTAGCGAGTAGTTCTCCCCGTGAAGCGCGCACCAAACGATCCCGCAAACGACAATCGTGACCATGTAGAATCTAAAGAATTCCCACTTCCCGAGCCGGTCCTCGACTCCTCTGCCCAAAAAGTAGAGGCTGAGCATGTTCGTCAATATGTGGAAGATACCGTGGTGGGTGAATCCATATGAGAAAAAACGCCACCAGTAGACTGGCTGCGTCATATCCGCCGGACGTAGCGCGAGCGAATCACTCAGTTCGCCGATAAATTCATCCTTGCCTGGGGGCGTGAAGATATAGTTCGCTAGGAAGAACCCCGCGCAGGCGAAAATGAGAATCGAGACCATGGAGTGATTGTCCCACGGTCGAAACGGCCGAACTGGCTCTTCCTGATAGTAGTCGCGATCGTAAATTCCCAAGGTCCCGCCCTATTTTCTCCAGCTTAGGTGTTTCCTGCCCCCAGTTCGAAAACTGTGGGCAGCTTCCACATCACCGCAATTCCTCGTCGGACACCGACGAACTTGTTTCGCAGATCTTTTTGCGAGAGATTCGAGTTTCCACAGCATACAGAATCGACGAACGCTATTGTGAGAATTGCTCGTATGAAAGTATAGGCTTAGTCAACGTGACTGCCCATCCAAGTTCTTCGTTCGCCCCAGGCATAGGCTTGGCATTGAGTTCTCGATTTTTGGCGACTCGGACTCCGTCTTTTTCCTAGCTGGAACACAATATGCCTTTGGAAATTCATAACTTGGTCGGTGCCATCGGAGTCGTTGTATTGCTAGGCACCTATTTGTTGTTGCAAGTGAACAAGCTAGATGCGAGATCTCTTGCCTATTCCATGCTGAACGCTCTTGGCTCAGGACTAATCCTGGTTTCGTTGACCTACGACTTCAATCTGCCTTCCGTCTTGATCGAATCCAGCTGGCTCGTAATCAGTGTGATTGGAGCCGTCGTGACGCTTCGCGATCGCGCCAGGAAAAAAGAACTGCCCGAGCCCGAAAATGACGAAGACTGAACGTGGAATGGATGCATGCCTTCCAGTGCGAATTTGAGCGTTGCGCAGACGAAGGGGCCCCTAAATCTCGTTGTCGAAGATGGGTTCCAAAGTATGGGACCACAGCAGCAAACCGGCACCTGGTCGAGAGATTCCAGGATTTCGAATTTTTGTGCCGAAAGTCTCGACGACGTTCGCAACGCCGTGAAACAAAATGGGCGTGTGCTCATAGAGCACACGCCCAACTGATGGATTAATATTTAGCTAAAACTCAGTCTTTCTTTTTCGGACCTGGAGCACTTCCAGTTTCAGGCTCAGATACCTCGAGTTTATCCCCTGTGGGTGCAGGCGACTCAGGTTCTTCTCTCGGTTCTGAAGCCGGTGTTTCCGCTGCAGGCTCTGCAGGAGTTTCTGGCTCCGGTTCTGCAGGAGTTTCTGGCTTGGCAGGCGTCTCTGGTTCGGGCTCTACAGAAGTTTCCGGCTGCGGTTTGGGACCTGGGGGAGTGCCCGCTGCGGGAGCTTCGACCTCCGGAGCAGATGCCTTCTCTTCCGGTTCTTCTGTTGGCTCAGCAGGTTCTTCCGCAGGCTCAGCAGGTTCTTCCGTTGGCTCGGCAGGTTCTTCCGCTGGCTCGGCAGGTTCTTCCGCTGGCTCGGCAGGTTCTTCCGCTGGCTCGGCAGGTTCTTC
>JBCCEO010000476.1:0-6622 GCA_039030255.1 Planctomycetota bacterium
CCGCAAGCCAAACCATATTGGCCGCTAGACACAGACCAGATCGGCCGAATTGGCACAAGATCTGCTCCAGAATGTGCAAATTATCAACTTAGCTTCGATTTCGTCAACGCGGGATCTGGTCAAGATCGCCAGAGATTTCGCGGAATCGCCGCATTCAGCTCTGCTAATCCAAATCAGCGGCAGGCAATCCGCTAATGCGCAATCTCGTGCGCATGGTTTCCTTCATTGCCATCTCTAGGAGAGGTGCTGAATCACAGTCACGACGCAGATGATATCGTTCGAAATATCTTCGATTCCGCGTTCACTCCGTCATTGGCTGTCATCAAGATTTGCCTGCCCGTTTGAATACCAGGAAGTCCGTTTAGTCGGGGAACGCCATTCTCGTCACTGCGTGTTGCCCTTAATGGCCTGCCATTGACCGTCATGAACAGAACATCCGCATTTGGCAAGGTCCTTATTTCTGGTAGCAGCGACTGAACCTCGCGCCCCGTCTGTTCAGTCGCTAGAGCGAGTTCGCCTCCGCCACGCGGCTTTTCTTCAGGAGCGTCGACCATGTTGCGAACTCTGGCTTGAATATTGCCGTCGCCAAGCCAAGGATGAAACTCTAGTTCTAAGAAGTTCCAATAAAACGGTGCGTCATTCTTATGTCCATTTAGGTCAGGGTCGGAGTAACTCTTGTGGTAGAGCGCATGGACTTCAATTTGGCGACCATCAAAATCCTTCATCTGGCGACCAAATCCGGGAATGACCGCGCGTCCGCCGCTGCGCCCAATCGGCCCAAAGCTGCACTCGACAACGCGATGTTCTTTATTGGTCATGATACATCCGTTGTGCACATCCCCGTAGACAGTGGTGACACCACTTCGCCTACCAAGCAATTCCAATACACGGTCTGAGCCGGCTTTTACCCAACCTGCATAGTCGGCAGTCACACGATCGCGTTGGTCAAAAGGCCCTTCAATCGGCAATTTCTTTTGATTGGCTGACTTCCAATTCTGCCCTGTCCAAACCGTATGCATACCATTGATTCCGGTCAAGCAGATCAGCGGACTCGAGTCCGTTGCAAGGAGTTGCTCCAACCAGGAGAATTGCTCTTCGCCCAGAAGACTTCGTGTCGGATCGGTGCGATCGTAAAGATTCTTGAAGTCCGCCCAACCTTCGTCGTCCCACATGTCCGTGTCCTGGCTACTGCGCCACAGTCGCGAGTCGAGGATCACAAAGGTGAAATCGCGATTGGGCATTTTCCAAGCTCGCCACTTCTTGGGATTCGACAGTGGATCTACTTCTTCGTCGCCTGTGATCAAATGATGAACGATTTGGAAATTACGCTGCATGTAGGATCTGTCTTGCCCAAGACCTTCGACGCGACGAATTGCTATTTGCTCTGGACCTTTAACGTCGTCCATACCATAGTCGTGATCGCCCGGGTTGATGACGTTCCAGTGACGCATCATTTGCCAACGACTGGTAGGACCACAGATGGAATTCTTAATGACCTTGTAAGCATCGTCAGTGCTGGGCGGATATAGCACCAGCTCCATATACCAAACATCATCCTCCCAAAGCATGACTTGAAAATCATAATCTTCTAAGTGCTTGTAGGCTCCCAGCGTTGGCTGATCACGAACCTGCCAGCGATCCCCCCCACCTAGAATCGAGTAGCCATCTTCACTCGGCTCTTGCAAACCACTGGTGATAGCATGGCAACTCAGACCACAGAACTTGTAAGGTGCCGTCAGCTGCGGCAACCGTCCTACGTAACTGCCACTTGCTGGAACATCGCCCACCAGTCCGGTACCTGGACCACAGGAACCGGAACCAACACGCGGGTCAGCAGTCACATTCTGGCCGTCTTTCCAAACCGTGTAGTAAAGCGTGGATAAAGCCGGATTGGTTGGAAGAGTTGCCTCAATAGTTGCTGTATTCCTTCGCCACCGATGATTGACAATGTTCGATTTTCCGGCGGCAGGTACGTTCTCCCAACCACCCGATGGATTCTCTTCGGTCGACACACGCACTTCGGCTTGCGTACCGTCGGATTCGAAGAGCGATACAAAGCGAACTTTCCACTGGCCGTCGTCCTCACGCAAACTATCGCCTAGAGCGTAGCAGCTGTAGCACTCAATCGGTTTTGGTGCGGTCCCAACATTCTTGCCCGAATCCACGACGAATGAATTCACTTCGAAATCGACCATGCCGCGGCCTGTCAATCCAACAAAGCCCTGCGCACGATAGGCAGGCATCGAAAGGCTGATCTCACCCACCTGGTCGCCGTTGATAGAGAGACTCGCTTTGATATTTGCGTTCCCATCATTGATGTCACAGCTCATCGCTATGGAAACTTTATCGCCTCGCTTTAGCCGCGGCACTACACGAGGCTTCACCTTCATCGTCTTGCGCTGCTTGGCCGGTACAACACACTGCAGCTTACCATCATCACTCCAGACGATTTGATTGGCATGCCGAATTCTATTGAAGCTTTCGAACAGCGATTTTGCGCCAAATGCGATACCCAGCCAACCCCGTCCATCCTGGTACATCTTCCATTGATCGTTGTCGCCATCGCGCACCGGAGGGCGATCGGCAAGGTAGGTAAAATTCGCCAGCAGCGAAAAGCTCTTCTCCATCTTAAATTCACGGCGGTAAAGAATTCCCTCCGGCAGGCTCGGGTCATACTCCGTGGGCATCACCTTTCCCTGGTTGTAGTAATGAAAGGGAAATCCAGTGCTGCGTGCCCGATCACCAAAATTACTTAGCCGGCGGCGCAGTGCCTTGCCTCGGATTTGCCAGTAGCCTGGATTCAACGATTCCCAGCCATTGCCGTGGTAAAGTGAATCTGGCTCAGAAAAAGAAAACCGAGAAATATTGCTCGGCTCAACTGCTTTTACCGAAGAGTCTTCGGAGCTCAGCGCCAATGCCAGTGCACTTGCGGCTGCCGTGGTCTTCACAAAATCTCTTCGCTGCAAATAGCTAGGTGCAACGCGCGCAGGTTCTCTTCTCATGGTTGGACTCAGTGACGGTAGGGGACGAGGGGAGTGTACAAGGAAGTGCGCTTACTTTGCGATAACTTTGCGCTGCCTTGATGCTATGTTCGATCTGAGCTTTTTGATTTGCAAACGAGGCGGAAAACTTTGCTAGTAATCAAGTCCTTCATTACTCTGGCTGCAGGACTTCTTCCAACTCTCGAAGTAGCTACCCATCCGGGCAACGACCTCCGGATGTTGGCCAGCTATATCTTTGCTCTCGCTGGGATCCTTTAGCAAATCGTAAAGCTCCCATTTCGCTTTTCCATCACGGTAAATCTTGTATCGATCGCCGCTCAGTGCTTGCTGTTTGGCGGACTGAAAGCCAATCGGCCTAGCCCGTTCCATCTGCTGGCCGAGGAAAACGGATTTCAAGGAGATGCCATCGATGGGACGATCATCGTCGATCACGGCGCCCACATGATCCAAAATGGTCGGAAGATAGTCACTTGTCACTGCTGGAAAATCCGTCACACCTGGCTCGATTTTGGCTGGCCATTCAATGAGCCCCGGTACGCGCACGCCTCCTTCGTACAGCGAACGCTTGCGACCGCGAAAGTGAGCCGCTGAGCCTGGCGCCGTGTCTTTGCCTTCCGGACCATTGTCCGAACAGAAAGTGACCAACGTATTTTGATGGGCTTCGACCTTCTTCAGCGTCTCACGCAGACGTCCGATCTGCTCGTCCATGGCCGTCACGCAGCCGTAGTAGTTGGCCGCAAGAACACTCTCTGCATCCGGGTACATCGCACGATGCTCTGCATCCGCGACCACGGGAAGATGCGGCGTATGAAACCAAACAACGACGAAGAAGGGGCGATCCGCTGCCGCCGCAGCTTCGATAAATCGCGAGGCGCGGTCCATAATCAACTTCGAGTCGTCGCCTTCCAGATTGTCTTGGACTTGCTCGCCTTGCTCGTTCCAATAATAAGTCCCATAGGTCTCAGCCTGGGACTTATCCGTGATTGCATCCCAATGTCCGCCGGCCTTCGCGCCCTTGGGTTTGATCATGGGATCAAAGGTTGGGACTTTGGACTCAGTCGAAAAGCAAACGTCGAATCCATTGTCCTGCGGCGGCGAATAGTTCTTCTTGTTTCTTGGGCCGCCTCGATTGGCGTCTTGAACCGTGGTCGTCAACGTGCCCAAATGCCACTTGCCAAAATGCCCTGTGGCATAGCCTAGTTTTTTCAGCAGTTCGGCAAGCGTAAGTTCTTCCTTTTTCATGTGCCCCGAGTTTGCAGTCGGAATTCCGTAGCGGTAAGGATGCCGACCTGTGAGGCAGGAACCGCGTGTTGGACTGCAAACAGGAGCTTGTGCATAGAAGCGATTGAACTGCAGACTGTGCTTGGCCATCTCGTCCAAGTGCGGAGTCTTAATCGTCGTGCCGCCGTTAAAACCCACATCGCCCCATCCAAGGTCGTCACACATCACCAACACAATGTTGGGACGCTCCTGACCATGCACAAAACAATGGGTGGTGCCCGAGAGGCACAGCAGAGTGACAAAAAAGAATATGCTTCGTAAAGACATCATGATCTCAAATCGCGGAGGAAACTGACCTCTCGATTCTAACAGGAATCCGACGCGGGTCGTCGAGGCCAGCTCTGGCTCCAACGATTTCTGACTAGGATTTCCACGTCAAACCAAGGAACCAACGGGAAGGAAGGTTCGCATTTGCGAAAAAAAGATCCCTGTTCGATTTGTGAAACCGAACAGGGATTGGAGTTTTTATCGTTTGCCTTGAACGTGGCTCTTGGAGCAAATGGAAAGAACTAATTTCCGTTCAACTGCAGTGGAACTTCTGCCGTTTCCGTCGCCTCTCCTTCGATGATGGAGGTTTCCGCTGTTGGCAACGGCACCATATCCGATGGCGACGGCGCCGTTTGAATGATAGTGTCGGTGCCGCTAAAGCCAGTCGGCGTAACAGTCAAGTAAGAACCGATACCGAAGTGGTCGCTTGGGAAGATGCAATTGGACTTCAGTAGTCGTTTTCTTCCAGTCTTTTTCTTGTTGTCGAAATCAACACTCGCACATTGAACGGAGATCGAAGCACAGCTACCATCGCGAATGAAGATGTAATCGAGTCGTTGACTCTTTTTACTTTCGTGATGATCTTCGTCGCCCCAATCGTTCTTGACCGGATCCCAAGTGTATCCGGGGCAACCAGCGTTGACTTCCGTCCAGACGTCGCGATAGCCGGGCAATCGCTCGAGCAAGCAATAGTACTCTGGGTTCTCGCCGATGATGTTGAAGTCTCCAGCGATTAAAACTGGATTACAACCATCGTTGTAGCACTCGATCATGCTCTTGAGATCATTGATTTGACTACAGCGAACATCTGCATCTGGTTCCATGGCTTGCAAGTGAATATTGAAGGTGTCAAGTAAGACTCCATTGGGCAAACGTATCTGCACGTAGAGAATCCCACGGCCAGAATAGCACTGCGGTCCGCGGCATGTTCCAAACTTCTTGAACTTGCATTTGGTAATACAGTTTCGGGACAAAGTGATTGCACCCGAGTCGAGCAAAGTATCTTTTTCGCCTCGATACCGAACTGAAAAACCTGAGCTCGTATTGCTTAGAATGCGATCTTTCGATTTGTCTCCGAAAACTTCTTGCAAGAAGACCAAGTCGTAACAACCCAAGCCCGATCCAATGATCTTGGCCCGTTCAGTTGATCTCTTACCTTGAATTGGGACCATCCAGACGTTGTAGCTCAGCACACGCATGTTCACTGAGTTGGCGTTATTTACCGAGCTGGCGCTGGACACGATGTCCGGCTCGGCTGCTTCGGCTGGACAACAAACCAAACACATAAGCACAAGCAACAGTAAGTTGGGAGGTTTCTTCATCTTCACTTTATACTTTGAATATGGGGCGCGGAATTGAGAATGGCTTGTGACGGAATCGGCGATCGTGTTTTCACTTCCTGAAGTATTGCACCAGCTTTTGCAAGCAAAACACGGCAGTGCGCCACTTGCTCTCGCAGCGCAAGCTTTGCTAGCTATCGAGGCTCGGCGAATTGTAAAGCCGACGCAATGGATTAAGAGCATTGCGGAATTTAGTTGGCGCAAAGACTACGCTTGGTAACCGCAACGTGGACGCTGCCACCTTGGTAAGAACTTTCGATTGCGCCGCTTAGAACCGAAGCCTTCGCTGCGCAGAAAACGTCGAAGTCACTTTTGAATAAGTGGGCGGTTCGAGTCCTTTGGCGCGAGTGGATTGGGCGTTGCCTCACCAAGAGTAAGATGGGGGCTGATTTGCAAAGCAAGAATAACGCGGCCCGCCTGCCTGTGAACCGCGCTCATCGCCTTCCGCTTTACGCGCTCCCCGACGCTACTTTGCTTTGGTGTAAACGATCTCCATCACCTTAATAATCTCACCGGTATCGGGAGCAGCGGAATACATGGTCATCGTTCGCTTGTCCTTGCCGTAAAACACGACGTTCTTTCCTTTCGTTGGGCTTCCATCCATACCAACACCCGTAGTGTCGTACGTCATCGTCTTCGATTTCGCGTCGTAGGTGCCCTCCATACGAGTTGGATTGGGACTAAAGGAATCCACCCAAGTCCCAAAGTACTTCTTCTTGGCCGCGTCGTAGC
>JBCCEO010000477.1:0-6607 GCA_039030255.1 Planctomycetota bacterium
GCCATACACACCAGCATCTACGTCATTCAGCACTGCCACAGGACATTGAAACTTGTCTTTCAGGAATGTTCCAACAGGAACATTCTCCCAGCCGAGATTGACGGCGACTCGCACTATACCTTTCTCCCACTCCACGGGACCTGGACACCCAATTCCGATTCCCGCTAGGTCCTCAATCGCGATTTCATTGTCGGTTAATAGCTTTCGTATTGTGCTCTCAATTCGCTGCAGCCCAGATTCACTTCCTTGATCTCCTTTCGTTCTCTTGCGTTTATCCGCAACTGGCTGAAACGACTCGTCATAAAGGGTGCACTGCATTTTCGTGCCCCCAAGATCGAATCCAATCCAATATTTTGCGGCGATACTATCTGTTGACACTTCGAGAGATCCTTCCTTCGCAAGCTTTACCAAATTTAAGGATTAGGCAATTGCGATAAAATCTGGGCGGTACGTGCTGATACTTAGGGAGCTTAATGGCGATTGTATGCCTGTTGCCGGCTTGCATTTCCGAAGTGAATCCGTTTTGATGCGTTCCGGTCCCACGCAACGATCACTCTGAGTATCCGCATTAAGCTATTGTGTCGTTGCAATGTCCTGGTGGAAACCGGCAGGAGACAATTCCTCTAAGGCTTTACATCACAAGCACTTAGGGACCGCCCACCCAAAAATCCCCTCCTTTTTCTTTGCGCGCAGTGAATAAACGTCCCCACCCCCGACATAACCTAGTAGCGCGTTCTCTTCGGAAATTAGGGGTGTTTTTCAGGTGAACATACCCACCGAAGATGACTCGAATGCAGAAGAGATGGGAGAGATTTTCGAGGAACTTTCCGGCTCTTTACAACGCATTGCTTGGACCTTGCTACGAGACTGGCAACTTGCCGCCGACGCCGTTCAGGAGACTTTTCTTGTGCTCGGCAAGAAATGGCAAGAAGTGAAACCAGACCGACGTAAAGCGTGGCTCGTCAAAACAGTCCAATACCAAGCTCACAATCTTAGGAGGAAGCAGAAGAGGAGCCAACCGGTTGCCGACGTCACCAGCATTGTCGACTCAAACAGGCCATCGGAAGTCATAGTCGAAGTGACCGACCAAGTTCGGCAAATCAGGGAACAAATACAGCAACTTCCGCCGGAGCAACAAACGGTTCTTAGGATGCGGTTAGATGAAGAAAAGAGTTTTTCTCAAATCGCAAACGAACTCGAAATTCCACTTGGAACAGTGCTTTCGCGCACGCGTCTCGCACTAGAAAAATTGAGAAATCAGAAGAATGACTAACAGCAGCAATCAACCCTCAGCCGAATTGCAATGGAAAATCGACCAATACATCCTTGGATCTGAGGAATTGGATTGTGACGGCTTCGAAGCCCTTATGCTCGAAGACGAGCAGATTGCACTTTGGGTTGCTGAAAGTGTGGAATCGTTGCAGATGGTTGCAGAGGCAACCAACATCAACTCACAGTCAAACTCACTTCCTTTGACCAAAGAGAGCGTCGCCAATTCCGGCGGCCTTGCGGTCACCTTTCTTGTTACTTCAGCCGCTTTGTTACTGGCCGTGCTCTGGAGCTTCAATTCGGGTGGCAAGACTGCGAATTCTGATTCAGAAAACACGTATTCTCAAGTTGCAGCGAACTGGATTGCACTTGGTCCAAGCGAGACCGAGCAAACGGAAGCTGATGCAGACCCAGATTTGACGGATTGGGAAACTGGATCATCTAGCCCACTTGATGTGCAGACGAATGAAGGACCACAACTAAGCGACGACGAATCTGAGTCTGATGTGGACTGGATGCTTGAAGCCGCGACAGACTTTTATGCGGATCTTGGATCCTAAAACGCAAAGGGATTAGAAAGCCACATTTGATGCGAATCAATTCTCAACAACTACGATCCACACCTGCGGTCATTATTTCGGTTGTAGGCTCCCGTGCTGCAATCGCTTTGATTGTTTTCCTGACAGCACCGCAACTCACCAAGACCGCACTTGGCTACCCCCAAATAGCAACATTAGCTTATTCTAATAACGGCAAGTCCAATGATCGGCAGAGCGATGCAAATCAGGCTCAAGAAAAGCCTGAGTCTCGACAAAGAAGCAAGAACAATTCCAGCGATCGAGCAAGTAAAGAAGCAAGTTCAGCTGGCAGCCGAAATCCGAAACAACCCAGCGAACGGGAAGTCCTGCAATTCGTATCAAAGCATCAACCGGAACTCGTCAAAATGCTTGAGTTCCTTGGCACGGACAAGCAGCGTGCCAGATACGACCAAGCTCTCCGCGAGATCGCCCGAACGAAACTCAGGCTGGAAGCATTGCAAAAACGCGATCAGGAAATGTTTGTGATCGAGCTTGAATTATGGAAGCTTGATTCGCAGCTGCGTTTGCTAGCAGCACAGATTGGCACTCTAACCAAGAAAAAAGAACGCACAACTGCCGAACAGCAGCTCGAAGAACTCGTTGCGAAGCACCAGGCGAAAACGCTGGAAAAGCTTAAGCTGCAACGCAAACGCGCCCGGAGCCAACTCGAACGCCTCGAAAATCAAATCCGTGAACGCGAGAGCAGCCCAGATGAGTTACTTTCAAGATCACTCAAGGTTTGGCAGAATCGAATTGTCAAACAGACTCCGAAATCCAAAATCAAACGAAACACAGATTCCAAATAGTGTTCTGGAAACAGAATCCTTTTATGAAAGGAACACCATGTTCAGCCAGATGGGAAGACTGCTTGTGGTATTCGTGGCATGCGTATTTGCGTTTGCATCTGCCCTGCAGGCTACCGAGCCGACCAATTCAACGGCACTCGCTCCAATTTACGAGCGATTTGCTTCAACTCCAGAAGAAACGCCAAGTTTTGAGGAAGTCCCCGATTTCCAAAAGCATGTATCGCCACTTTTCGGAAGGCTTGGGTGTAACGGCCGCGCCTGTCACGGTTCGTTTCAAGGAGCAGGCGGATTTCAGCTTTCACTCTTCGGCTATGACTTCTTAGAAGACTACAAGGCTCTCTTAGAAGAGGATACTTTGCGAGTGGATCTGGAAGAAAAGCACGAGAGCCTAATTCTTGTGAAACCTGTAGATGCTGAGTTGCATGAAGGCGGCAAGCGTTACACAGAGGGTGAATGGGAGTATTGGGTTCTACGAAGCTGGATTGAAGCAGGCGCACCATTTTCCAAGAACAAGATTCACAAACTGCAAAAGCTAGAAGTAACGCCCAAAGAAATTCGCTTCTCTGAGGCACGTCAATCCGCGCAGCTAAAGGCTCTTGCGCATTGGGAAGACGGAACAATCGAAGATGTAACTTGCCTCTGCCGGTTTAAGTCGAATGATGCTGCAGTTGCGAAGATCGATGAGACGGGCCTAGTTACTTCGGGCGAAGCAGGCGACACCCATGTTGTGGTCTCCTACGACAACGCCGTCGTACCCATCGCCGCGCTGCAACCAGTATCCGAAAAGTTCGGCAAAAATTATCCCTCTGTTGTAACCAACACGCGCGTAGATGAGTTAGTCGTCCAGAAACTCCGCAAGCTGGGAATCATCCCGTCGGAATTATGCAGCGATGAGGAGTTCTTGCGTCGGTCCTCGCTGGATGTCACAGGCACGCTTCCAAGCCCATCCGAGGTCGAAGCCTTTGTCAAGGACAGAGCGCCTGACAAACGGGAACGCAAAATCAATGAGTTGCTTTCGCGGCCCGGATATGCGGCCCAGTGGACGACATTCTTATGCGACATCACGGGCAACAACGAAGATCAGCTGCGTAACTTTTTGCCTGCCCAGATCAATCCTTCCAGCCACTGGTACCAGTGGATTTACAAACGAGTGCAAGACAACGTTCCATACGACCAAATCGTCGAAGGAATTGTGACCGCAACCAGCCGCGCTCCTGAGGAATCCTACTTGGACTATTGCGAGGAAATGAGCGAGATTTGCCGTGATCGCAGCGGTAAAGAATTTGCCGATCGCCCAGGCATGGTTTATTACTGGTCACGCAACAATTTTCGCACGCCTGAAGACCGGGCGATCGGATTTGCTTATTCGTTCTTAGGCGTTCGGATCCAATGTGCCCAATGTCATAAGCATCCGTTTGACCAATGGTCCAAGGACGATTTCTACAACTTCGAGCAACTATTCACAGCCGTACAAGCCCGGCAGAATACGATGGCTCCCGATGCAAAAAAGCAGTACACCAAAATGGTGGCCGAGTTGGGTGTCGACAAGAAGCTTCGCGGCAATCAGTTACGTCGAGAATTCGGAAACATGCTCAAGGAAGGCAAGACGGTCCCGATGCCTGAATTGGTTGTTGCCAAACCCCGAGCACGACGAGTGAACGGAAAGATCGTCAAGGGCACAAGCAAAGCTAAGCTCCTCGGGTCGAATTGGGTCGAAATGGGTGAGGAAGATATACGCGGCGAACTTATGGGTTGGTTACGCAATGATGAGAACCCTTACTTCACCAAAGCCATCGTGAACCGAGTTTGGGCGCAATACTTCGGCGTAGGTATTGTCAATCCTCCTGATGACCTCAATCTAGCGAATGCACCGAGCAATGCTGCACTATTGGATTACTTAGCTGACGGATTTCGTGACAATAACTTCAATTTAAAATGGCTGCACCAGACCATTCTCAACTCAGATACATACCAACGAAGTTGGGTTCCGAATGAATCGAATGCTAAGGACAAGCAAAACTTTAGCCATGCCCAGCTTAGACGTCTGCCTGCAGAAGCAACATACGACGCAGTCAGGATGGCCCTCGCGAGTAACAAGCTGGCGGACGGAGCTAGGTTATTGGAATTGCCACGCGCCATATCCAAACCGGGAGCAAGCGCTAGGAACAATCGCCAAGATGACGAAAGCTATGCACTTCGAGTCTTCGGCCGCAGCATTCGCGAGTCGAATTGTGATTGCGACCGTTCCTCTGAACCTAGCTTGTTGCAAACGATCTTCATGGCCAATGACAGTGCAGTTCACAAGTGGTTGAACGACCCCAAAACGAGTTGGGTGGCTGAAGTGAATGCAAAATTCGGCTGGAAGAGCTCGGTCAGCCCACAAGAAAAAGCACGCATGAAGAACTTGACTGCTCAGCTGGAAAGAATGGTTAAAGGCATCAAGACGATGGACGAACGCATCGCTACGCTTGCCAAGCAGGATGGTAAAAACCAAAAGCAGATTGCCAAATCAATTGCGAAAAAGCGTGAGGAGGCGATCAAACGCGCCAAATCCTACGCCAAGAAGAATGACTTGCAAGAGTTATGGACTCAAATGCGAAGTGGCACCCATGACTCGAACGAGAATCATATGGAACCTGAACCAACCAATATGTCCGAAGAACAAGCCACCTGGATTGCCCAGCAAGCGTATCTGCGGTCACTGAGTCGAGAGCCGAATTCTCAGGAACTCGACAAGGTTGTTGCATTCCTGCGTGAAGATGAGAACCCCAGCAAGGCAGTGGAAGGCTTGATGTGGAGTCTGGTCAACACCAAGGAATTCATTCTCAACCACTAAAAAATACAAATCGATACAACAAAAGATTATTAGGAGTAGACCTATGACAATCCACAAGACATGCGATGGAGCATCGCGACGGGATTTTTTGCGTGTTGGATCACTTTCAGCAGCTGGCTTTACCTTGGCCGGATACCTGCAAATGAGTGAAGCAGGTGCCGTTGAGGCCAACAGCAGCAACAAGTCCGCCATTTTCATTGACCTGCCCGGTGGTCCTTCGCACATCGATACCTTTGACCTAAAGCCCAATGCTTCAGATGAGTTTCGTGGGAAGTTCAAACCCATTGATACCAATGTGCCGGGGATTCAAATCAGCGAACACTTACCAAAGCTGGCCCAATGCGCGGACAAATATGCAATTCTTCGAGGTGTAAGTCACACACTTGCCGCGCACCGATTGGGCCGTGAGTACGTCAACACGGGTACCAAGCCTTTGCCATCTCTGGAATATCCAGGTTTTGGAGCGGTGGTAACCAAGGAATTCGAAACGGCTCGCGACCTGCCTCCTTTTGTTTCTATTCCCAATGGAAATCAAAGATCTGGATTCTTGGGGATACAGTACTCGCCAATGAATACAGGTAAGACTCCGGTAGCTGGCCAGCCCTTTAGCGTGCGTGGCATCACGCTCAATAACGGACTAACAATCGACCAAATAGAACGCCGCCACGGTCTACTGAATGACATTGATACAACCTTCAGCCATGTCGAAAACGAAGATCAATTGTTAGTAGGATTGAATCGCTTCAATCAGAAGGCTTTTGACATGATCACCAGCCCAAAAGCACGACTTGCATTTGACATTTCCAAAGAAGACCAGAGCTTCGTAGCTCAGTTTGAATCGGATAACTTCTCGCAAAGTTGTCTTCTTGCAATTCGCTTGGTGGAAGCTGGAGTAAGGTTCGTCTCGCTCTCTCTAGGCGGCTGGGATACGCACCAAGACAACTTCACGAAGCTTAGCGAAACGCAACTGCCCAAACTGGACGCAGGGCTTTCATCGCTGTACAACGGTTTAGCGCAAAAGGGGTTGCTCGACACCACATCTGTCATGTGCACCGGTGAGTTCGGAAGAACCCCTAAAATAAACACGCGTTCAGCCGAAGGCGGACGTGACCACTACC
>JBCCEO010000478.1:0-6605 GCA_039030255.1 Planctomycetota bacterium
GCCAAGACTAAAACAACTTGGAATCTGACTTATCGAGAAGTAGCCAACAAGAAACTCAAGGCCGACGTTTTTCAGCCGGTTGGCGACGGTCCATTTCCGTCTGTCTTAATGGTGCACGGTGGCGCTTGGGCTGCAGGGAGTAAATGGGATGTGATTATGCACGGACGAGCTTTGGCGCGTGCCGGTTACGTTGTGCTGAGTATCAATTATCGCTTGGCGCCTAAATTTAAGATGGCGGCTCAAGTAGACGACGTGCGTTTTGCGGCTCGTTGGATGGTCGACAACGCGGAAGAATGGAAGATCGACACGAGTCGCATTGCGTTTTGGGGGTACTCTGCGGGTGGGCATCTCGTCAGTCAAGTCGCTTTGCAATCAGAACCAGAAGACCCCTCGCTACGGGCAGTAGTCGCGGGCGGTGCTCCTTGTGACTTCAACTTTATTCCGATGCGCAGCAAAGCACTAAATTTCGTGCTTGAGGGAACAAGAGAGAGCAACCCGAAAAACTACGAACGTTTTACCCCGCTCAATTATGCCAGAAAAGACGCTCCTCCTTTCTTTTTCTTTCACGGTGACAAAGATTTGTTGGTACCGCAGCAAAGTAGTAAGTCTCTATACGAGAAGCTGAAGGAATTGGAAGTACAAGTGGACTATTATTCGGTCGCGAATAAGGGGCACATGATGACCTTTCTCGACTCTAAGGCCCAAGGCCAAGTGATCGCGTTTTTGGATTCTCAATTGAAGGACAACAAAGACTCGGGAAAAAATGGCGCGACTTCGAAAACGCCCAATTCGTCTTCGGAGGGTAGCTAGTGCTGAGCCGCGAAGAGTACGTCGAGCAAGCCTACTTTTTCGGCATTTTGCTCGAACGTTTGGGGCAAAATCTGCCGCTTCAAGAACTCCTGCAGCAGTCGAAGTTTGAACTACTTGCGTCGACCAAATTGCCGCTCGCAATCGACCTAATGCTAAGCGAACTGAAGCACAAGGGTCTGATGAGTTCCGGAATGAAGATGCTGGGGCATTACTTCATGCCATTTCAGACATATCTCATGTCCGAAGCCGAGCTGGATGTCGGCAAGTTCGATTATCGCACTGCATTGCAAATACTTGGTGCGGAGTCGAAATATCGGAGCATTGATAGTTTGAATCCCCAAGGCCTTTTCTTCTTCCAATTCGAAGCGATATCGCGCAATAGATTGAACTACGATCGTGGTTTGCATGCAGTTGCTAACGATGGAGTCTACTCCCAAGAGTGGAAAGACTGGATTCTGATCGTCCGCAAACAGCTGGGAATTATTGACTTGGCGGACATGATCTACGTGCGCAGCGAATTCTACAAAGAAAAACAAAATCGCTTCGGCGAAGTCGAATTGGAGGCTCCGATTCTGTTTGGAATGGCCGAGGGGAAAATTGCATTCGCGAATCGCAAGAAAGATCCTCTGTTTCTATTTTCTGCAATGCAAAGGCATCTAGGTTATCCCTCTGTCCCGCGGCTGGAACCTCCGGATCCTATTCCCGAGCTGGTACCGCAACTTTTGCGACGTATCGAGCGGCTGGAGTCTCGTTTGAAGCTTATGGAGGAAGAGCAGCAAGGCGGTATTGATATCACCAAGTTCTACGAAAAGGGCAATATTCCTAAGCCCAGCGATGAATTGTTCGGCACTTAGGACGAGGCAGGCGAGATAGAGAGCAATCTTTCTCACCGGCTGGGCCAGTTGCGTCCAGTGGGTTCCACAAATTCTGCGTTCCCTAAATGTCCTTGTGCAGCTATAATTTTTTTCTCCTTTGAGACGCGAAATTGCATGAGACTCGCCCGTAGCGGGGCGAGGTGAATGTTCGTAAAGCTGTCCTACCCGCTCTATCGCACATCCCTCCCCAAAATCCTCGTTATCCTCGATAGTGAGGGTGAAAGTAGCCTTCCAACGATCGCTTATCAGGTCATTCTTAACCTTACGCTTCCCAACACCTAAACCAACCCAACCGCAACGAATTCAATAATGCTTAAAAACGACAAACAGTCTCGTAAACTTTTGCTGGATGAAGCAGGGCGAGAAAGCATGCGGGCAGCGGGTAAGTTCAATGCTTCGCTCATGGATGAGCTGCGGCAGTCTGTTAGACCTGGCGTTACGACACAGCAAATCGACGAAATCGTTCATCAGTACACCCTCGATCACGGTCATACGCCCGCGACGTTGGGGTACCTAGGCTATCCAAAAAGTTGTTGTACAAGTCTGAACGAAGTGATTTGCCATGGGATTCCCAACGAGGTTGAATTGAAGGAAGGCGATATCGTGAATGTCGACATCACGAGTATCGTGGATGGTTGGCATGGTGATCAATCTGAAACATTTTTGATCGGCGAGGTGAGTGAAGAAGCTCGGGCAGTAACGCAGGCCGCGTTCGACTGCCTATATCTAGCCATCGATGCATTGAATCCTGGTTGCATGGTCAGCGAGATTGGCGAAGCGATTGTAAGCGAAGCGCACTCGCGCGGCTTTTCGGTCGTCCGGGAATACGTCGGTCATGGTTTGGGCCAGTCCTTTCACCAGCCGCCGAATATTCCTCACTTTCCAGATCGCAAATCGAAACAGCAACGCTTGCTGCCGGGCATGTGCTTCACTGTGGAACCGATGATCAATGCGGGAACACGATTCACCCGACTCGACAAAAACGACGGCTGGACGGTACGCACGCGGGACAACCGTCTTTCAGCCCAATTCGAGCACTCCATTCTAATGACGGAAGAAGGGCCTGAGATTTTGACTTTGACTGAACAAGGCCCGGCTAAGGGCTTTCAGTTTTAGGTGTCGCTCTCCGGTGCCTCGTAATCCGCGCGGCTCTTTTCTGCTGCCAAGAGTCACGCCCCCGCAGATCGTTTGTACCCGTTTAAGGAATCCACTTAATGTACAAGTCGCGATACAGTGCTGTACGTCTTAGTATTCTTGTCGTAGCACTCTTATGTTCCGTATTGGGATGCGTGGGTAAATCGAATCCTCAATCAGAAAGCGGTTCGCCGACAAGCAACTCTAGCGACACGAACGCTCCGAACCACGGCACGAGCAGCAGTGATGGACAAGCAGAGTCTCAACCTGATTTAGCAGCGAACAAAACTGCCCAATCGTCGAAGCTGGTGACGCCCTCGATTTCGTTGATGGACGCAGCGATGAAAGACGATCTTGAGGCGGTGAAGCAACATATCGCAGCAGGTAGCGACTTGAATGAACGAGCAGAGTCTGGGCCGACAGTCCTGATCGCAGCAAGCACGATGGGTAAGACGGAAGCAGCTTTATTGTTGATTGAAGCCGGCGCTGATCTCGAATTACGCGACAAGGATGGCGCTACAGCGCTGCATACTGCCGCATTTTTTTGTTATATAGAGATTACCCAAGCGTTAATCGACAATGGAGCCGACTTAAGTGTCAAGAATAATGCCGGCTTCACTGCACTTGAATCCGTAAGCGGGGCTTTCGAAACGGTTAAACCGATCTACGATCTAATGAAGGCGGTACTCGGCCCGTTGGGATTAAAGCTGGACTATGAACGCCTTGAGGAAACCCGCCCAAGAATCGCTGAAATGCTCCGCATGGCTAGCTAGTCCGGCATGAAGAGTCGTAGGTTCTGCCACCAGTCATAGCGCCCGATTTTTGTCTATTCATTGCCTCTCTTATAGCGTCCTTAGCCATTGTGCTAGTCTGGCGTTCTTTCAGTTTGTATGAGGAGACATTCTTATGATTTGGGAATTGTATCAGACGCAACAAATTGCGTCGGCGCAGTCTGCTGCGAATACTGCGACAAGAAGGGCGACTTCTGTTGAGGCGAAGTTGAGCGATTGCGAGGAGAAGATCGATTCGCTCGCCCTCGTATGCCAGGCAATGTGGGAGCTACTAAGCGCGAAAACGCCAGATGCAGATGCCATTTTGAGAGCCAAGATAGAAGAAATCGATCTTCGAGACGGTATACGGGATGGAAAGATGGGACGAGTTTCCAAGACCTGCCCGGAATGCTCTCGCCCCGTACACGCTCGGCACCGTCGCTGCATGTATTGTGGCCACGAGCTCGAGCGTGAGAATATTCTGCAGAAGTAAGTTGGCAACCCACGAAACAAGTTCTTGATGCAATCGTTAAGGGATGGCTATCACTGCTCTCATTTGTCTGCTGACCGAGGCTGCCCTACTCAAGGAGGAGATAGAGGTTAAGATGCTCATTCTGTCAAAGACATCGCTCCACTTTTTACCTCTGAAGAACCATTTCGATGCTCGTAACCCGAATTGCACTTGGCGGCGATCATGCTGGATACTCCATGAAGGCAATGCTTGTTGATTTGTTGGGCCAGCAAGGAATGACGGTGGTCGATTGTGGTGCGGTGGATGAGCAGCCTTGTGATTTTCCAGACTTTGCGGAAAAAGTCGCAATTGAGTTGCTACAAGGAAACGTGGACCGGGGCATTTTGGTTTGTGGCAGTGGAGTTGGTGTGAGTGTTGCCGCCAACAAGATTCCTGGGATTCGTGCGAGCCTATGCCACGATTCTTATTCTGCGCGACAGGGCGTCGAGCATGATGATATGAACGTACTCTGTATTGGGGCTAGAGTAATTGGGCCAGAGCTAGCGCAAGAAGTTATTCGCGCTTTTCTAGGTGCCGCATACGCACCGCAACCGCGACATCAGAAACGCGTCGACAAGCTGCTCGAAATCGAACGCAAGGCACTTGAAGGGAAGTACCCGAAACCCAAGAGCTAGTCGCTAACTAGCGTCGTTGCGCGTGGCAAAGTCTGAACCGGAAGCTTTAGCTGAGCCAAGCGATCAACCAGATCCTCGGCGTCCATTCCAGAACTACAAGCCAATTTTGGGGGCGTTCGGGATGCCGACGCAAAAGCGACCTAGTGGGTGCAGGCTTTGATTCCAGCGGCAGATTCACGCACAATCTAATTGCGAATAGCAATTGATTGCGTGTAGGTTCCAAGGGCTCACTACCGTCCAATTAGCAAGGACAGTGAGTCTTGAGCAATCCAATTGTTCGTCGCGTAGAGAGATTGAACACCGTGCTTCCTGAAGACCAGCGTTAGCGAAGAATAAATTGCCTTGCAAAAACCTATGGATTGATGCCCCATCATGCTGAGCCATAACTTTCACTCTCGAATTGAAGTTTAGATGGAGGGATTTAGCAGGCTATGGCGGATGATGTCAGTGTTAGCACAAGCCGCAATTCGAGAAGACGGCGAAGATGGCGCGTTCGACTCTTCTTGCTAGCGCTCCCAGTGGTCGGGCATCTATTACTGTGTTCGGTTACGCTGAGCGTCCCAATCGAACATGGTCGACTCGATAATGCCGTCAACGTGCTGGTCGCGGGATATCTTTTCATTGGTCTATTGCTGTTTCTTGCACCGCGTGTGCAGGCCAAGTATCTCCTTTTCTGCTACTCTGCATTGTTCGCAGCCGGCATTGCCGAAGCAGGACTTTCTTGCTTTGTTTCGCAACCAAACGGTCCGACACCCTGGCCACCAATGCGAAGAATTGTGACTGATGCCAACACCATGCCTGGTATCGAAGGTGAAATTCAATTCACTGTGAGTTCACTTGGAATTCGTGGCCCAGATGAAAGTGAATTCGATCGTTCTGACCTACGAATTCTGTGCGTAGGCGGAAGCACTACGGAATGTCTTTATGTCACGGACAAAAGTAGCTGGCCATGGCAACTTCAAGAGTTGTTATCGCAAGAGTTGAATTGCAAGACGTACGTCGGCAACGCTGGACGCTCTGGCCATTTCACTCTGCATCATTCCTATCAAATTCGCAATTACGACCTTGTCTCGCGTTTCGATCGCATTGTGATTCTTTGCGGTATCAACGACATGGTTCGATTTCTAAGAGCTAGTTACTCACGCAGCAAGGGGAGGGTCGCCAATGAAGCGTTAACGGCAGGGCCTGAAGACCAAGTTTATTATCGGCGACTTCATTTGGCCCAAGTGATTCGCGCCTTTGTTTGGCAATATGTCGATCCTGTTGGATTCAAACAAGATGCATCTGGTGAATGGTATTCTAAAGTAAGATTGCAGCGACAAGAGTCTATTCGTGAATCGGGCTACAAGCAGCTTCCGGATGGATTAGAAGATTCCATCCGCCGATATCGCAGCGACTTGATGGATGTGCTCAAGGCATGCCGAGAGAGGGGCGTCAAACCGATTTTGGCGACTCAACCAGCTTTGTATCAAGCGGAACTTCCAGCAGAACTTGAGGAATTAATTTGGATGACGAAGCTTGAGCCTGGCAATGTGGCTCGTGTAATGGAAGCTTACAATGAGACCACGCTTTCGGTTTGTCGCGCCGAGAATATTCCATGCCTAGATCTCGCCTCACTTTTGCCAAAAGATACTACCGTGTTTTATGACGATTGCCATTTCAATGTTGCTGGATGCGAAAAAGTAGCGGAGCTTCTATCTGTGTATCTTGCAGGGGAGCTGACCGGCGAGGAGTATCAATCCAAGGCATCTCCTTCGGAATTGCAGAAAGATCTATAAACAAGTGTCAGTTGCTTGTTTCATTGGTCCACCTTGTCGAAAGGTGAGAATGTTATAGTAAAAGTCTAATGGCTAGATCCAGATTCGGATCA
>JBCCEO010000479.1:0-6604 GCA_039030255.1 Planctomycetota bacterium
CGAACGGCAGGGTAAGTCAAATCTAACGGAACGTAGCATGCGCCTACCGCAAGAATTCCTTGCAAGACGGGTACTAGATTTTCGTTTCTGCCAATAGCGACACCGACTGCGTCACCGGAACGAACCCCCTTTTCGCGCAGAAACCCAGCTACCGCCTTCGCGCGGTGAGCCAGTTCCTCATAGCTAATGCTAACTCCCCCGACGGCCACAGCGATGGCTTTGGGGGTCCGACGACACTGGGCAAAGATCCGCTCATGAACGAACAGGTCATTTTCGTCGCATTGGACTAAGTCCAATCTGGACTGCAACGGTACCGCAGAACGTAGAAACTTCTGCGCGAGCGAAATATGATCATCTAACGACAATAGATCGGCCAATTCGAGGTAGGCCGAGCGAAGGCTTTCGATATCCGATGAGCGAAACGTTTCGCAGCGAGATTCCATCCAGCTACGACCGTCTTGCGGATCAACTCGAAACCGAAGTTGAGCGTTGAATTCCCAGCCGATTTCAGCGGATTTCGAATTGCAACACACGATTAGGCCAGACCATCGACTCGCGTATTCTTCGCCAAGAAGGGCAAAAGGCAGATCAACTTCCATGAAGCCATGACGCTCGATGATCGCGATTTGGTCGATGACATGTTGCACCACCTGAACAAAAGGCTTCGTCCAATCAATACTCAATCGCAACGGCTTTGTAGCGGAGAGCAGCGGATTGGGAACATGTTGTCGAAATCCGATATTGATCGAATTTGATGCCGTAAGCCGCGCCAATAGCGTGGCAAATCGCGCTAGCACAATCTCAAATGGGCGATAAGTAGCGTTGTCTTGTTCAGATGGCGGTTCGATTTCGAGAGACACAAACTCGTGCGACGCATCGTCAACGTGAGCTTTGTGGATGGACAGGCCAGTATCGTCGAATAGATCCCCGGTTTTTTGAAAGTCGCGTAATTCCTGCGACAAAAACCGACGATGCTTCCGATGGTCGCCTGCAAGCTCCGTCGCCAATGGGCTCGTGGCGGCCTGCGGTAGCACAGAACCGGTTGCTATTCCGTACTTGCCTTCTAATTCCGCCTTTGATACCGGATTCCCATTCGTATCAATGCAATCGAAGAATTCAACCCAAAGTTCACCGGTCGCGACCCTCCAGCCATCAGAATGATCGAAATCAACGCTTCCTGGCGGTTGATCGCAGCTATCGGGTCGATGACGCACGCGACGTGGCATGATGAATCGTTCTGAATCAATTGCAATCTTGGCCATGCCGACCAGATTTGGCATCGGCCCAAAATCGACCGCTCTTACGAGGTTGCAGATCTGGCTTGCCGGTAATCGAAAATCGATCAAGCCTCCCATCGGCAAAGGCTGATCTCTTGAGTAGAAGGTACGTAGCAAGCGATTCTGTGGGATGGCCTGAATCCCATCGGAAATCAGCCGATTCACTAACGTCTGAAACGTTGTTTTGGCGTGTTCCAGGCATTTAAGGCTAAGCGTGTATGCTGTGTCCTGCCGTGAAATAGGAAAGCGGGACTGCATCAGAATATCACCGGCGTCAATGTCAGTGGTCATTAGATGCCAGGACACTCCATGCTCCTGTTCGCCATTCAAAATTGCCCACGTAGGTGCGTTGGTTCCTGCGTATCGTGGTAGCGGTCCATCATGAAAATTGATTGCTGCCTTTCGCGCTAGCTCAAGAACAGGCGACGGCAAGATATCGAAATTCGCGATACTAAAAATGTAATCAGGTTGTCGAAGCTGAATTGCGTTGGCTAGCTGGGATTTCTCACGTACAGAAACGTTGTTGTCTTTTCCCCACGCAATGGTATCGGAGTGTTCGGTAAAGATGCCTTCGATTCGCATCTTTGCGCCTAACAGAATTTTGGCACATTCCAAGTGAGTGGAGTTATCGCCGACGATTATGCAACTCAATGGCATGACTTTTCCCGAGCTTTCTCGCGCGTCACGTAGTAGTGTCTCCGATGTAGGAGTGCGACGCAAGCTTTTCCGTCGGAATGCTCCCTAACAGCTAATGCATATGTTGCCCGTTGCATATATTGATACGGTATGGGTCAATTTCAGACGCGATTATGCGAGAGCGATCAGATCAAGTGACAGAACAGCAAATGTCAGAATGTACCTATTGGGCAAACAGCGAACTACAGCCCGCCGGCGCTTCATTGAGGCTATTTTGCTTTCCTCATGCCGGAGGCTTTTCGAGTTTCTTTCGGTTTTGGAAAGGACTTTGCCATCCTGAACTGGCCATCCTTCCTGTTCGACTTCCTGGTAGGGAAACAATGACTCAAGAACCCTCATTTACAACGATGTCGGATTTATTGGATAGTCTCGTGAAGCTGATTGGCAAGCAGGATGATCAGCCCTTCGCTTTTTTCGGGCACAGCTTTGGCGGCTTGATCGCGTTTGCTCTTGCGCACCGATTGGTCGAAGCCAGTGCCATGTGCCCGACTGTCGTTTTTGTTTCGGCGTCTCGTCCACCTAATCTGGAATCTCGGCTGACCGAGCGAGATTTTTTCTCCGATTCGCAACCGTTTTCAAATCATGAGTTCAACCGAACTGTCAAAGAGAATTCGGAGTTTGCCGAATTCGTGCTACCTGGCATCCGGTCCGATATTCAGCTGTCGAAAAGTTATCGTCTGGATCACGGAGTGCGGCTTGAGACGCCTCTAGTTGTTCTTGGAGGAGCCTCCGATCATCTGGTTCAACCTGTTGATCTGATTCGTTGGCAGGAACTCTGCCGATCCGACTGCACGATCCATATTTTCAAAGGAGGCCATTTCTTTGTAAAAGATTTCGCAGGTGAAGTGCTAAGTTTGATCCGCAAGTCGTTGGCAGCCAATCAGATTTAGTTGGTCTCTTTTCGTGACACAAATCTAACACCACGAGGCACTTGGAGATTGCTGACGGCAGATCATCGATCTGATCAAGCGAGCGGGTTAGCGTCGGGCAATGACGCTAACACTTGCTCCCTTCGCAACATTGCCTTTAAGGGCGCGATTTCTCGATAAGCGCGGCAGCGCCGAGATCTAACAGGGCCATCCCCACAGCGCGACCGAGTTCGCGAGGGCGTTCGCGCGACATTTCGAGACGGGATTCGATGATTTCGTCTCCCGCTTCCGACATGACGGCGCCATAAAGAGTGATCGCATCGCCGTTCACGGTCCCATGGCCGGCGATAGGTGAGTTACAATGACCATTCAAAATCCAGAGCATCTCCCGCTCTGCAATCGCTGAAACACGGGCATCTGGATCGTCAACTGCAGCGAGTGCTTCTAGCGTACGAAAATCATTCGCGCGGCACTCAACTGCGACAATTCCTTGACCCAACGCCGGCGCCAATTCCTCTGGCGAAAAAATGTGGGCGGCGCGGTGGGCGACACCTAGACGCTCAAGGCCACATCTGGCCAGGATCAACGCGTCCGCAGGCCCCACGGCGTTTCCGTCAGGCAACATCTGCATAGTCCCTTCATCAAGTTTTTTTATGCGAGTGTCCGCAGCACCGCGAAAATGAATGACTTCCGCCGCCGGATACAGACGCCCCAACAGAGCACGTCGACGTACGGAATTGGAGCCGATCTTGTATCCTTCGCCGCCACGGGCCACGAAGGCGTCATAGGTTTCGCCCTCTCGCAGAATTAGCGCGTCCTCAATGGGCTCCCGCTTCATATAGGCGCCGATGACAAGTCCCGGTGTCTCTTCATCGCCCGGCATATCCTTTAGAGAATGCATAGCTGCATCCAAGCGATTTTCGCGTATAGCGTCGCGAATCTCAGAGACAAAAGCGCCACCCTTGCCCCCATGAATATCGAGTCTTGAGGTCTGATCGCGATCGCCTTTCGTGGAGAATTCTACAATCTCGACAGGCTTATCAGGATGCGCGACACGATATGCAGTTGCGATATCACCTGTTTGTGCGAGAGCCATCGTGCTTGCCCGGGTGCCGATTCGCATGGTGTGATTCTTCCTGTTCAATTGCTTCAAAACCGATGAAAGCGGAGTCCATCATTTAGTTGCGAGCCTATCCGACGACGCGTGCAAACGCAATGCGACGCGTGCGTTGAGGCGATCCTTCATAGATGCTGCCGCCCTAGGCAGACTAGCTGTCGTTCACCGTACTAGGGCCCGATGATGGCAAACGTGCCGTTTGGCGGGCGATCGGGACCTAATAGTTTACTGCATTCACAGCCTGAGTGCCGACGAATCCAGCCACGATGTCGATATTGGGAGGTAACGGGAAAGTGCTATTGTCGACCGGTTATGAAGGTAGAATAAATATGATGTCCGCAACCTTGGCTGAATCACTGAATTGACTGGCAGGAGACGAGAAAATGCACTGGAGAACACATGGCGTCAAATGATCCGAAAAAGGGAGGGAACTACCGTGTGGTGCTTAACCACGAAGAACAGTATTCGATCTGGCCTGTTCATCGTGAAATTCCGTCCGGGTGGCGTGATGAAGGAACGACCGGGACGAAGCGGCAGTGCCTCGAGCACATCGAGGAAGTTTGGACAGACATCCGTCCGTTGAGTTTACGTCAACGGACGGAACAGGCCGACAATGTCAACAAGTAAGCCGAGGTTGCAATTTGTTGAATTAGTGCGCCGCGAGCTAGACCATTAAAGAGGCTCCAAGTATCCGTGCATTAATCTATGAGGAATGGACCAAAGCAGTTCTCCTGCGTAAAGCCCCGGACGTGCATCTCCCGCTACCGTAGACTGCCTTTTCATGAGAGAGGGCAATGTAGAACTTCCGCGAGCCAGAATCGCTCAGGACGATCTTTAACTATGTAGTCCTTCAGCAACAAGGCTTGGGCTTTGCCAACATCTTCACTCGGTCGTCAACAGCCGTTGCCGCTTTTCAGCAAGAAGAAAACGAAGAGTTAAGGCAGATCATTGAGTTTGCGACAGTCCGCGAAGTGTTTCTCCGCCAAACAGCTGGATAAGATACACCGACTGACTGGGCCCTTGTCGCGTACGAAAATCTAATGCCTTCGAGATCACGGGTTGCGTGTTACCCCAACCAAGTCAGCGAAGATCGTCGACGAAAGCTCGCAAAAAACAACTGACTCAAAAAGTCTCACTTCCCGCTGAAACAAATCATCACCAACATGGACTCCCAATCCAAGGTACTCAGCCTGTATCGCGGGAGAATGATTCTCAGCGACAATTGCTTGCACTTTGGCTTGTTGCCCCGCTGACGCTTGCTGACCGGAATTCGAAACTCACGGACGATCCGAGTTTCGCCAATTCTCAATAACTTTGGTTCGCTCTCGACGATAGTGAACCATTCGACCGATCTGGACTTCGTTGGTCGCGTTTCGGTAGTAAATGACGTAGTCGCCAGCCTGAATCGCTCGAACGCCCGTTACGTACCCTTCGAATTCGGGGCAGGATACTCCAAGGTTCGGAAATCGACAGAGTGCCAACAATTGATCACGAATTTCAACCAAGATGCGGTGTGCTACGTTGGTGTCGCCCTCCTGTACACCGACGTATCGCCACACCTCAATTAAATCCTGATCTGCCGCGTGCGAGATGAGCAGCGGGTTCATTCTTCAACATTGAACTTGGACATGCGATTCGCATCCATCATGTCTTCAAAAAAAGCGTTGACCTCTTTCGGCGTATTCAGAAGGATTCCCTCGTGCTTGTCCAAGTCGCCGAACGTTGATTTGAGGCTTTTGCCCAGGTAGTCACGGTATCGGTATTCAAACTCAAACAGCAACCCCATCGCAAAGACGAGGACTTCATCCGAAGACGCGAAGCGTTTTCCATCGACGTACTGACTTGTCAGTTTTTCCAGTGTCTGTCATCCATGGACTTACATTGCCACAACTAACCGCGGTTGTCACGAAAACCAGCACATCCGATGGCGGCTGATTTACACCGGATTCGCTTGCGCATAAGCCGGCCCTCAGGCATTATCAAACCATACGTAGCGAGCCTCGCTGGTCATGGGGCCCAGAGGATGGAGAAAGTCGTTTGCAGCGACGTATTGCTGCACGCCGAAGGTTGCGGGTAATGGATATTTACGAGGGCGTCGCCGAACGCGTTGAGAACTTTCCTGCAAGCGATCTGAGCAACAAAGTGAGATCGGGAGTTCGAGCGTTGCTCGCAGGTAAGTACGAATCGCGTGTGGGCGTTCCAGTCGCTGAGCGACACGAACTCCGGCAGCAGTTACAGGAGGTCGCGTTTGGCCATCTGCCCAACTAACCAATTAGGCGAAAGGATCATCTGTGTCTTTCGGCTCGACTCGACCGATCGAGATGCGAGGATTAATCACCGATTGCAGCCGCAACTGGGCCGCCTTGTCGATTTCCTCAGCCGTACAGAATAGCTCGTTCTCAAAGTTCTTTTCGACGAACTTCAAATAGTTGTCGTAGATCGCGGGATGGTATTTCTGGATTTCGGGAATCGACCGTTTTAGGTAAAGCGGGGCGAATCGCTCGACATTCACCTGATACAGATTTGAATCATCAACAAGTCGCAAAAGCGCGTGCCCCGTTTTCAACTCGCGAATCTTTCGAGCCCATTCCCATTTGTTCTCGTCAAACGATACGAAGGTGCGGTTTGATAACTCCACGAAGTCG
>JBCCEO010000480.1:0-6597 GCA_039030255.1 Planctomycetota bacterium
CAAGATCCTTTTAAGGTTAAACGGAATGAAAATAAAATTGCGAGTTGTAGGCATTCAATTCTCTAAGACTGTTACGGTCAAGAAAAAGAACCCAACCATCGAAGATGTCATGCTGGATGCGGGCGGCGGAGCATCCGATTTCAAGTTTGTGAAAGCGCCGGATGGGACGCTTAGGACAGCAAGCGCGCATATCCCGAAAACGACAAGCATCAGCAGTGGGCGTAGCATTGCAGCCGGACTCTATTCCCTTTCCGATGGAATAGTCGGCGATAATCACATCTCCACATGGCAATGGTACCTCGTGCGTGATGGTGTGCAGATCAATACGCCAAACAAGAAAATTGAGAAATTTAGCGATAAGCTGCCGCCTCAATACAAGCTAAAGGACGGCGATCAAATCATTTGGCGTCTAGTGATAGTTTTGGATAAACAGACAGTTCCAAAAACGAAATCCGCATATAAAAATAAAGTTGCGAAGCTAACCTAGCAGATCGCAAAGATTCTTGATAATCGGTTAAGGACGGCCATCTTTGACTGCCGCCCACACCACATCGCACACGGGTTCGCAGTGCGCGGAGCGGATTCGCGGAGCGGATTCGCGGACGCGAACGCATTGCTGTTGAAGACGCTTTTTCTCAACAGCAATGTTGCGAGGCTCTCTGGCGATGTTGTAGAAATTATTGCCGAAGTTTTCGATCATGTGGAACCAAGTTTCTTTTATGCAGGCCAATGCGTTTGAGCAACTCTGCGAGGTGCTTCGGAATCGAAACCGAGTTACCTTTAGTGACTCTCAATTGATCTGACAGTTGCATCCTATTCTTACACAGCTGTCAGTAGGGTCTGGCCGTACGATCCGTCTTGCCTTTGACCTTCGACCTGTGCAAAGCATCATCATTGGTCTTGCAAACAGCCTTCCCGTCGATCGGGAAGTGACAGGCACTATGAACGGCGCGGATATAACCGTCGCGAGCCTCCGACTAAAACAAACCCGAATCACAATTCCAGACTTCTGGTTAGTCTTTTTCAACGGAGTCATAATGCACGAACCGCAATGCGATGTGACAATGAAGAACTGTCGGGAAGTGATTCCTTGTGTTCTGGGTACCAACCTTGCAGGCGCAGTCGATATGGATCGAACGCTAAAGAGGCGCTTTTCAATCGGAAATCTCACGTTGCGACGATGGGGCCGCCAAAAGATCGGCGCCTTTACGTTGGGGCTTTATCTTTACGGGCAAAACAACGATCTTGTGGTATACGGCCCTATCAACATCTGTGAGTTGCGCGTTCATGGCGGCAAGTTTACGCTGAAGGGATCTGAACGGACATTTAACGCGTTTTGCGCCGCAACTACACTCGATGTGCATCCGGTGCCACGGGAGAACTCATCAACGTACGCCTTGGTTACTGGAGCAAGCCAACAGAGGAAAAGCTTGAAGGAGTGATTGGGCAGGCCACCGTGGACGCGGCCGCACTCGTTGGTCGCAATATCAGTATCGGACGGATGCGACTGATTGCTAAGAATCAAGGCTGGAGTGGCTTGATCGTTACTCTAAGGATGCCGCTGTTGATGAGACAATCAGCGGCAAAGCATCCATTGCGTACAAGCGGGAACTTACCGCTGATGAAACTAGGTGGCGCCTGGTGGACCAAGAATAGACTTACATACTTTAGTCAATTCGAGAACCGCCTACGCAAAAATACGAGCAGCGAATACAGATGCGTTCAGATTGGCAATCCTAGTCGCCGACCTACACTTCTTATATGAATCTTGTCCAATTAAGAAAGCAGTTTGCGAAAAGCTTGATAGCCTTGAGTCCGTACCAGACGGCTTGAGGACCGCGTGGGGGAGTCAGGAATAAGTGCCGTCTGAAGAGAAACTCAAGCCTCAACCGGAGATTCCCAAGACCGGGAATCCTTCACACTCTCGTGCTGCATTAGGGTGCGGTGGTGTAGCCTTCGTATTGTCGCTCTTGTTATCCTTGATTGTTTCATATTGCCTGGTGGACGGACTTGGAATGCCAGATACAAATGAGGCAACGTTGCTGGGCTTTCAGATTGTCGTGTTTGTTATGATCGCAACCGTTATCGGACTGTTCATTGGGTCGAAGTTCTGATGGCAAGCTGGATTGATGCCCGGCCCCGAATACTCAGAACAATGCTGGCGCGATCAACGCGATATAACAACGAGATGAGCACTGGCTTTGGCACGCTGAACAAACGCCCCGATGGATCGCGGTGTACCCTCGGAAATCCTAGTGGATTTTGCAAGTATAGGAACCCGTAATTCAGGCTTGTTGGTTTGAATCTGCTTAAAACGAATCTGTTCGATGCTTCGCGACTTTGCCACTATTCCTTTCATATATCAATCGTTTTTCTCTTAGAGTTTTGCCTGTCGGGCCCAAAGAGAATTGGAGCCGTTGTTGCATTTCGGCTCGGCTTCATTGACAATCTGAATGCTCATCAATTCACTTTTCCCGGACCGAACCTATGCTAACACCCCGACTTTGCACTTTGTTTTTCCTGGCAATCGCTTGTGCCGCGGTGAGTCCCACCCAGGCGGGCAAGCCAAATATTGTGGTGATCCTGGTAGATGATATGGGATATGGCGATCCTGGCTGCTTTAATCCAGACTCCAAGATTGCGACGCCACATATTGATCGCATTGCCGCCGAGGGCATGAAGTTCACCGATGCGCATGCTCCTGGTCCGCTTTGCCATATGTCACGCTACGGGTTGCTTACCGGTCGCTATCCCTTTCGCACAAACGTAAACCTCTGGCGAAGGCAGCCGTTGATCGTGGAAGGACAGATGACGATCGCCAGTCTTGCGAAATCGCAGGGATATTCGACGGCGATGGTCGGTAAGTGGCATTGCGGATTCGATGAAAGCAATGGTTACGACAACCCGTTGCCTGGCGGTCCGGCGGATCGAGGATTTGATTCCTTCTTCGGGATCCGCGCTTCGACGGACATCCCTCCTTACTTTTATATTCGCAATGATCGTGCAGTCATGCCACCCAGCGAGCAAATCGAGGCTAATAGCAGCGAAGGTTGGTCGCCGATTCAAGGAGCATTTTGGCGCAGAGGTGGGATCTCCCCCGATTTGAAACTAGAAGAAGTCACGCCAAAGTTTACTGACGAGGCGATTCAAGTCATCGAGCGTCACGCGAAAAGTGGAAAAGAGAAGCCGCTCATGTTGTACTTGGCCTATCCATCGCCTCACACGCCCTGGTTGCCAGCCGAGAAGTACGTTGGGAAGAGCGGAGCCGGCATGTTCGGCGATTTCATGATGAATGTCGATGCAGAAATCGGTCGCGTATTGGCTGCGCTCGACAAAGCGAAGATGAAGGATACGTTACTGGTGTTTACGGCCGACAACGGGCCGGTTTGGTACGATCAAGATGTCGAAAAGTTTGAACACGATTCGGCGGGACCGCTCCGAGGAATGAAGGCGGATGCTTGGGAAGCTGGGCATCGCATGCCGTTTATTGTCCGCTGGCCCGGAAAAGTTTCTTCAGGTTCTTCATCGGATCAAGTAATTTGCTTTACAGACTTGTTGGCTACTTTCGCAGATGTGCTCAACGTTGATTTAACCAAGGACCAGGGGCCAGACAGTTTCAGCTTCCTATCGGTCCTGCAAGAGGATCAGAGCCCGACGGATCCGATTCGAGGATCCGTGGTGATGAGCCCTGGTGCTGGAGAATCGATGATGATGATTCGCTCGGGCCGCTGGAAATTGATCAAGGGGTTGGGTTCTGGAGGTTTCTCCAAGCCGAAAAAGATTAAAGCAACACAGGGTGAGCCCGTCGGTCAACTTTACGACCTCGAAAATGATTTGGCGGAGACCCAGAATCTGTACAACGAAAAGCCTCAAGTCGTGAAACGCTTGCTGGCGGAAATGGAGCGTATTGTAGGGGCGGAAAGCAGTAAGACGTTGGAATAGCCCGCGGTTGAGAGTCGCAGGTCGCAGGGAGCTGCAAGTGTAAACCAGGGCGATAGCAGCCTCTCAGGATCGTCGCACCTAGTTGACGCTTCGCGTAAGTTGGAAGATTTCTAGCTAAAGCCTCGGTTGAATGCTAGTTGGTACCCAGCAGGGATTTCACCGCCGTACTAACGTCTTCTTGAATCATCAGCGACTCGCCTACGAGCATCCCTTGGACTCCGTTTTCTTGGAGCATCAAAGCATCTTCGCGTGTGAAAATCCCACTTTCTCCGATGACAATTTTTCCCGGCGGAATATCGTTTCGAAGTCGAACCGTGTGTTGCAAGTCGACTTCGAATGTCTTCAAGTCGCGATTGTTGATTCCGATCAACTCAGTTCCCGTATTTAGGACGTTTTCAAGATTCTTCTTGTCGTAAAGTTCGATTAGCGTCTGCATGCCAAGGTCGTTCGTTAACTGCGTTAGGCCTCGAAGTTCCTGCCTAGTGAGGCATTCTGCGATCAGCAGCACTGCATCGGCACCAGCTACTCGGGATTCGTAGACTTGGTAAGGATGGATGACGAAATCTTTCCGCAGCAATGGAACTTCGACGGCCGCGCGAATCTGCGTCAGATAATCCAAGGAACCTTGAAAGTACTCGGCGTCGGTCAGCACGCTTATGCACGCGGCACCGGCTTTGGAATACTTTGTAGCGATATCGACAGGATCGAAATCTGCGCGAATGATCCCTTTGGACGGACTTGCCTTTTTGACTTCTGCAATCAACTGGATGCCATCTCCAGCTTGGATTGCCGCAGCGAAATCTCGAGTCGGAGGGGCATCACCGGCTGCCTTCATTAGATCGCGAAGCGGTCGCTTGCGAATCGTCTCTTCCACTTCTTGTTTCTTGGATTGAACAATATTGGCCAATATCTCTGACATCTTCGCGTTCCTCGCTGGGGCCGTTCCGTGGGATGGATTCAAGAAAGAAGTTGGAATTCACTGGGAACAGCGTATCAGATTATGCAATCGCTGTCGGGCCGAGGAAAACGCTGACTAAGAATTATCGCAATAATCGCTGCGGGTTTGAAAGCAGGAGGAGCGATTGCAAGTGGCGCGGAGCTCATTTGCTCAACTAGTGCTTGAAGTGTCGGGCTCCAGTAAAGACCATTGGAATGCCAAAGTCGTTGCAGGCTGCGATGACTTCATCATCTCGTTTGGATCCACCGGGTTGGATGATGGCAACAATTCCAGCCTCTGATGCGGCTTCGATAGAATCAGGGAAAGGGAAAAAGGCATCCGAGGCCAAAACTCCACCTTCAGCGCGATCGCCGGCTTTACGAATTGAAATTTCAACACTATCGACGCGACTCATCTGCCCAGCGCCTACGCCAATCAAGGAGGTGTCTCGAGCTAGCACGATGGCATTGCTTTTTACGTGTCGCACCATTTCCCAAGCGAAGTCAATGTCTTCCCAGAGAGCTTCGTCCACCGAAACATCGGTAACCGTTTCCCACTGGCTGTGAAATGCTGGCAAGTTGTCTGCTTCTTGAACCAAAGCACCACCGGCAACAAATCGAACGGCCATCGAGTCTTGGCGAGTCGGCAACTGACCAACTTGCATTAGTCGTACATTGTTTCGCCACTTGGGCTTCGTCGTCAGTATCCCGACAGCTCCGGCTTCAAACTCGGGGGCAATTATGGCTTCGATGAATCGGCCTGGTTCACAAAGTACTTCTGCAGCAGCCGCGTCAACCGTTCGATTGAATCCGATGACGCTGCCAAACGCACTTACAGGGTCACCATCGAGCGCGTTACGCGTTGCGAGTGCCAAGTTGCTGTTGGATGCCGCGCCGCACGGATTATTATGCTTGATAACCGCAACCGCAGGTTGTGCAAAGCCGCGTGCGATCGCAAGAGCACTGTCGAGGTCTAGCAAGTTGTTGTAGCTGAGTTCTTTACCGTGGATGTGGCGCGCGTTGACAACGCCTGCTTCGTCGTTCTTTGGAATGCGGTACACAGCAGCTTTTTGGTGTGGGTTTTCACCATAGCGTAGTTGGCTCTTGCGCTCCAATCGAAACGTGACATTGCTTGGCAGATCCTCGGCGCCGGTATCTGCTCGAAAGTAATCGGAGATTGTCTGGTCGTAGTTGCAGGTCATCGAGAAAGCTTCACCGGCAAGCTTCCTACGTTGTGAGATTGACGTTCCGCCATGATCTTGTATTGCCAAAAGGATGGCACTGTATTGTTCTGGGCTGGTGGCTACAGTAGTCCACTGGTGATTCTTAGCCGCTGCGCGAATCAAACTCGGGCCACCTATGTCAATTTGCTCAATGGCCTCTTCACGCGTTACCCCCGCCCGTGCGATCGTTGCCTCGAAGGGGTAGAGGTTGACAACGATCAGGTCGATTGCAGAAATGTCCTCTTCCTGCATCGATTGCAGGTCATCGATGTTGTCACGTCGCCCCAATATGCCGCCAAAAACTTTTGGGTGAAGAGTCTTCACACGACCATCCATCATTTCCGGAAAGCCCGTGTACTCGGCGACATCAATGGTTTCAATTCCGTTATCTGCAAGGTGACGTCGAGTACCGCCCGTCGAGTAAATCTTCACACCGCAAGCTGCTAACCCTGCGGCAAAATCGGCGAGGCCCAGTTTGTCACTACAACTAATCAGG
>JBCCEO010000481.1:0-6586 GCA_039030255.1 Planctomycetota bacterium
AAGCAACCGAGCTGTACAAGGCTCTCGAGCGTGCCTTTGAAGATTCTTCGCTGGGAGAGACCCCGGTTGTTTGCAATTTGCCAAGTTCCGATTTGTTGTCGCGCTACATGGATCTTCCTTCGGACAATCCCTCCAAGCACGCAGATTTCGTTGGCCAAGAAGCCCAAGCCAACATTCCAATCGCGTATGACCTGCTCAGTACTGGATACTACATCTTTGAAAAAGCCCGCGAGAGTAGCGTATCGCAGGTAGCTATGCTGACAGCCCTGAGGAAAACTGACGTCGAAGCTCGTGAGTCGATGTTCAAGCAGCTCAAGGTGAACCTAGTTGGCATGCTGGCAGAGCCGGTTGCAAACTACAACGCTTTAAAGCATCTGAATTACCTCGGCGAAGTAAATCCGGGCAGCGCAGAAGCCATCATGATGGTTGATGTTGGGCACGTGCGCACAAACATTCAATTCTTTACTTCCTTTGGCAGTTGGTTCCGTACTATCGACTGGGGAATCGAGAGCTTGAGTCAAGCACTAGCCGTTGGCTTGAAAATAACGCACAAAGACGGAGACGGTGTCCGTAGAAATATTATGCGTAGCAAATCTGTCTCGGAATCGATGGGGTTCTTACGCGAGGCCTGCACTGTGCCGAAGCGCGAAATTGAACGTTCCGTCCGCGCTGCAACTGAACAGCTTAAAGAGCTGGAAGTCGTCGAATCCATTTTGGTCGGCGGCGGCGTTTATCAGCCCTTCTTGGGCAGCTTGCTTAACAACGAAGATTTATAGAGACTTGAGGAAACCAAAGTGGCCAAAACGATTGGGCTATCAATGCCTCTGCAACTTCCCCGAGCAACTCGTGCAATTCTGCTGCTACTTGGGATCCTGACCTTGGCAGGTTGTGGCTACGAGGGCTCCATGTCGAAGGCGGATCTAGCTCGCTATGCGCGCAGTAGCAGCGATGACGACGATGAAGATGAGGATGACGGCAGTATTGCTGCCGCAGCGGCGAGCAAGCAAGCGCAAGCCCAACCCGCAGCTCCAGCTCCTCCACCACCCGTCGCTGAAGCAAATCAAGCCCAAGCACCCAATAATGAGCCTTCGCAAAATTCGCCACCAACGAATTTAGCCAGCAATGGGAACACCCCAGCCACAGCGACTCAAGCAGAAGCGGCAAATCCAGCAAATCCAGCAAATGCACCTGCGAACGTCGTTGCACCAGAAAATCCCACAACCGCTCAGGCAACTGCGCCATCGGTCGTTGCGATCGCAGGGATCACACCTGTCGACAACCGTAGGCCCGCAGATCCAATGGCCGTGCCCGTTAAGGATCGACGCAAGCGAAGCATAGATAATATTGCCAAAATCAATATGGCTCTTCACAAGTGGATGACCAAGGGGAATCAGATTCCACGCAGCGTGATGTTAGATGCAACGCGATTGCCAGGGCTATCATGGCGTGTTGCTATCTTGCCTGAGCTTGGCTATCAGGATCTGTACAGCAAATTCAACTTGAAAGAGCCATGGGACAGTCCTACCAACAAGGAACTGTTGAAGTACATTCCTCCCGAGTTCGTGAGTCCTGAACGCTACGATCACTACACCAACTACCAGCTCTTCGTCAACGGAACAGCACTGTTTTCGACCAAGGAAACGAAGCACCGCACGGAAATTAGCGATGCACCCATTGTACTGGTGATGGCCGAAGTCGACGATCCAGCAGCAGTGCCCTGGACGTCTCCTTTTGACTATGACACGACAAAGAAACCTCTGATTCGCGAACTGGGAAATCTAAGGTCTGACGGAGTTTTTGTAGGCTGGATGACGGGTCGACCGAGCATTTGGCCGGTAAAAATCGATCAGGGCGATTTCAGTAAAGCTCTGACCTTTGAGGCTGGCGACCGTTTCCAGTACAACCGTTACATGGAGTACCCTTCGGCGACGCCTGGCGGAGACGGGCCGCCGACCTTAGGCGGAAGTAGCAGCACTGTCGCAAGTGCCAATTCTAGCAGTGGTCCAAACAGCCCAATCGCCTCGTCGAATCCCGCAGGCAGTGGGGGGAATGCAATTGGCGCCGCATTGAATCGCACGGTGGGTAACATGTTCTCACGAGCTCCTCTACCCGGACGTGATGAATTGTTGGCGGCCGAAGGTAAGATGAGGGAGACTTACGAAGACGAGTTTAAGCGTGCGAGAACCAGGGTTGAGTTCGCGAGTCTTGCTAGCACAATAAAGAAACAGTTGTTTGCATCGCAGCGAAGGGTGCCCAATGGTAATTTGCCAGCGGGGGTCAGTTCAGATGACTTGGACGATGGCAGCTTGGGCGGGAATGGTGGCGCCGAAGCCATGATGGTTTCGAACCTACCTCCAGCCGAACTATTCGTTGGACTCCGGTCAGCATTCCGACTGGCAATCCGAGGGGCAGACGCCAACCTTTCGCTCGAATTGCTCAATGAAATCAGCAATCGTTACGAGGTAAGTCGCGAAGAATACGAAAGCGAAATGTTTGATGGGCTATTGGGCAAGGGTGGTTCACTTCGAACGGATCTGAACAAGGCTTCGTCGCTGATTCCGATCTTGGAAAACCTCATATTGCAAAACATTGCCGACGATGACTACCAAGCTGGCAAAAAGAACCTCGGTTTTGGGCTCGCGGCCGTAAAGCACATCAATGATGTCGAAACGACCTACAAGTGGCGCGTTTTGCGAGAAAGAGTGGAAGAAGGAAAACGGAAATTCCCTGCAGTCGCAAAACATATCGAAACGCTTGAGGCGAACCCAGACGATCCCAATGCAAACCATGCGGTTGGCTGGTACTTTTGCATCGTGAAAGAAAACTGGAGTGAAGGCGCAGCCAAGCTTTCCAAATCGCGAGATCGTGACTTGAGAGCTTTGGCGCTACTCGAAATTCAGCCCGAATCTGGCTCGAATCGTCACGTCGTCCTGGGGGATGGCTGGTGGGACTATGCTATGAAGAACAAGGATGAAACGCTTGAGTACGAAGCATCGATGAAGCGCGCACGTTACTGGTATCTTTCAGCCTCCGCGAATCTCACCGACGGTCTGGACAGGATCCGTGCCAACAATCGTCTGGACAAAATCGATAAGTTGATTGGTCGTTCGTCCGACCCGCAGGAGCAAGCCCTTCGCGGCGCAAGAAGATTCTAAAGGAGTACGATAGACCTCTCCGCGTTGTTGGCAGGCGGAAATGTCTTCCTCGCCAATCTAGCAACAATCAAGGGCTCGGACTCTGAATTCCAGACGCAAGAAAGGATCCAATCGTGCCGCGCTAGGCAAAGTAGGTCGCGAACCTTCCGAGTCGCATCCGCTATGGTTTGCCCAAGAGTTTTCGCGCTGGCAGCCGATTTTCTTGGTAGCCGCAGTATTTCTACTGTACTTACCCGCACTTAAGCTGAATTTCATCTGGGACGATGATCACTATGTAACATCCAATCCTACGATGCTTTCTTCAGATGGATTGATTTCCATCTGGACCGATCCCGATAGCTCTCCTCAATACTATCCGGTTACCTTCTCAGTCCTTTGGATTCAGTATCAACTATTCGGGCAAAATGCGGCAGGCTACCACGCAGTCAATATACTGCTCCATGCCTTCAACGGTGTTCTTTGTCTCGCGATTCTTCGGAGGCTTAATCTTCGAGCCGCATTCTGGATCGCCCTTGCCTTTTGCATCCACCCCATACAAGTCGAAACTGTCGCTTGGGTCACTGAAATCAAAAACCTGCTCAGCGGAACTTTCTACGGGTTAGCCTGGTGGTTCATTTGGCCCGCTCTGCTTGATTCTGAGCAACGATCTGGCGACAGTAGCAACCAGACACACGAACAGCATGATCTTCACCAGAAGCGGCATGAAGTCGATTCCTTTTCCCGTACGGGTGCTATCGTTGGCGCGGTTGCATTCTTCTGCTGCGCTCTGCTTAGCAAGTCGATTACCGCGACACTTCCCGCTGCAATGGGCGTTGCTTATTGGTACGTACAAGGGAGTCTGACACGCAAGCAGGTTTTGGTTCTGGCCCCGATGTTTTTGTTGGGGGCTTGGGCCGGTTGGCAGACTGCCTCCATGGAACGTGAGCACGTTGGAGCAATGGGGACGGAATGGGACTATGGCATGCTGGAAAGAACAGGCATCGCGGCGCAAAGCCTGTTGCATTATTTCAAGCAATGCCTGTTTCCGACTGAGCAAGTGTTCTTTTATCCTCGCTATGCAACAGAGCTGACCGCAATGGCTTGGCTAGCGATCGGCATCTGTCTTCTTACTTTGGTCACGTTAGTCGCCTGGACTTTGCGTTCGGGGCGTCGTGGAGCGATATGCTCGGCTGCGTTCATGGTTGGCTCCTCCCTGCCTGCATTGGGCTTTCTAAACGTTTATCCTCATCGTTTTTCTTTCGTCGCGGACCACTTTGTTTATCTGTCAGTGATCGGCGCGTTCTGTTTTATTTGGTCCTTTGTATTTTCATGCGCTGAGTACCTAGTCCATCGTTGGCAACTTAAGCCAGTGTGGGTGATGCTTCCAGTTCTTGGGTTGTTTCTTTGGTTCAGCGTGGGGACACGCATACACATTCCGAACTTTGCATCCGAAGAGACTCTGTGGGTCGATACGCTCGAAAAGAATCCAGGGGCGGTCGCAGCCATGCAAAATCTGGCGCTCGTTTACGTAAACCAGAATCGGCCGCGTGAAGCGATGCAATTGCTTCAGCGAGCCGAAAAGTATGACTTTGACCGATTTCAAACACTCAATACCATGGGGATGGTCTTGGGGATTCTTGGGGAGACGGAGAAAGCAAAACAGGCATTTGAGGAGTCTATATTAGAAAACGGAGAGAATCCTCAGCCCTGGAATAACCTGGGCAATCTGGCTCGCGTTCATGGAAGTGCAAAACGTAACAACAGCCCGGTGTATCTGGGATTTGAGCAGCCACAAGAATATTATCAAACCGCCTGGGAGGTTCGCCCAAACTACCTTTCGGCATTCGCTCTAGGAGTCCTGGCATATGAGGGTGAGGACTATGCCAACGCCGCTATTTGGTATGCGAGAGCAGTAGAACAGCGCCCCTGGGATCTTGATGCCAGATTCAATCTGGCTCATTCTTTTTTTGCGGTCGGCAGAAAACAAGAAGCCAGCGAGCTCTGCCATTCTATTTTGCGCGAATACCCGAAGGATCGACCAACCAAGCAATTGCTTCGCAAATGTCGCTAAATGCAGAGGGATTCATTTTCGAGATGCGCTACGATTGCCAATCCAGACCTACTTTCGCCCGATGCCATTTTAGCAACCAGGGAACGTGCCTAAATGGGATTCAGCAAGGCACTAAGGCTAGTCTCATGGAAGAGTCCCCGACTTCGGAGTCTAAGAGTTCAGCGTGTCGGATTCACAAGATTTAGGAATTGGTATTATAGGCAATTTGCGATTGCCTCCAGCGGCTCAAGATGGCGCGGTTTACACAGCCGGGCTAAAAACAATTTGACTTGCACCTGAATATTTGCTTGAATCAAAACTTGATGCGTGAGGCAAAGCCAAAAAACCAGGCTGGATTCGGCAAGGAACGAGAAATCGTAAGTTTCTTGGCGGAGGACCGCCGATGTTTTCGCGGTGCGAAGGCTTTTCAAAACTGCTCTCCCTAAACTCTTTTCTTTGGAGCGGATCGATGCTTACGACTTTCAATGCTTGTTTTGCCACTCTGGCAATCGTTCTTAGTGGAACTCTGTTTGGGGCGGATCCCGACCCATCCCTCGGTGTAACGACGCCCAATCAAAAAGCGAACTTACTGGCTACACAAGCCCTTGTGGCGGAGAGCCAAGGTGATTTCTTGGCCCGGCAACGGCTGCTGGCAGAAGCACAACACTTGAATTCGAGCTGTCGCTTGGCTAGTTCGCATTTGGGAAGAATTCAGGCTGCCGAAGATTGGCAATCTCTTGATGAAAGTCTCGCATCCGTGGCCAACAAAAAAGTTCTGGATGAATACGAACAGCGCAGAGAGCAACTGCCCGATACGGCTCTCGCGCACACAAGCTTGGCAAATTGGTGCCTGCGATCAGGTTTGAAACTGCAGGCGAAAGGACATTTTGAGCATTTGCTGACTATCAATACCGATGATTTGAATGCACGTGCGGCACTTGGCTATCGTCGCGTCGGCGGCGAGTGGATTTCGCCTGAACAGATCCAAGCTTCCTTTGAGAAGAACCAACGCTTTCAAGCTTCTGTAGCCGAGTATGGCAAAGCCCTGATCACGATTCGAAAACAGCTCGGAGCGACGGAACACTGGCGTTCGGTAGCAAGAGAGAGTTTGAAGCAAATCACGGATCCCGCAGCAGCACCCGCCGTGGAGGCCATTCTAGGGAGCGGCGGCTCAGAAATCTGCCTGGAGATGATCGCATGGTTTGAGCAAGTCAATACAATCGAAACAACGGAAGCCTTGACTCGCGTCGCCTTGATGCATGGTGATCCCAATGTAAGAGCCGTTGCAACGAAGGGATTGAAGAAGCGCCCCCTGCACGAATTTGTCCCTCAAGTCATCGAGATGACGTGTTCGCCCGTTTGGTCCAGTCTCGTTCCTTCGTTCAACACCGATGGCTCGCTG
>JBCCEO010000482.1:0-6582 GCA_039030255.1 Planctomycetota bacterium
GAGTTGTTGTAGACTTCGGAATTGCCGTGGAATGTCGAGAATATGCTGCCGCCTGTTGCACCGAAGTTTCCATTGGCCTTCAATTTACGGCCCCCAGCATCCACGAATTCATTGGAGTGAAAAACGGAGTCCTGCAGGTTGAAAGTCCGGAGACCGCTCCACAGGAAAGTGTCAAATCTGGAGTGACTGATTTCTAAATCGTCGGCGCGAAACGCAAAGATTCCACCTATCAAATCTTGCCCCAAAAGTTCGATGTCCCGAACGCTCGCTCCGTCAGCATTGGTATCGAAGTCGAGCAAGTAACCGGCACGATTAACAGAGCCGACTGAGATCTCTTGATCTGTGATGTCTGATGCGGAGAAAGCAAAGTCTTGAAGGTTGGTTAGCGTGGTTTGATTTGCTCCTGCTCCGCGAATATCAATGTCCGAGTCAATCTTGATCGACTCGCTGAATTCAAATTGGCCAGCGGGGAAGTAGAGCGTGGCGGATTCAATATCACCGGAGGCAAGTTGCCCTGAAAGCCACTCAATAGCTGCGTCGACCGCAGCGAAGTCGTCTTGACCATCGCCAGCTACGGCGGGAACTACGTTAGGGTTTGCACCGAGGATGTCCGAATTGAGTTGGGTAACGTCGAGGATTGCTCGACCGGGGCTGGTCTCGATGGTAAAGGACAGGTCAACGCTCTCAAGTAAATCGCCGCGGGCTCCGAAGCGAGAGTAGGCATTGGCAACTAAATTTACTGTTCCGTCTAGGTCAATGCTTTTTCGGAAATCTCCGCGCCGGTCTCCAGTAATGGAATAGGGTGTCTTGTTTTCGGTTCGCTTTGCTACCTCAGGAATTTCTAACTGGACGCTCCGGATGGCACTCTCAATCGCGTCGGTTTTCGCCTCCGCGTAAAGTGTGATCCTTTTTCCTTCCAAGAGTTCTGCGGGTACCGAGTCACCGTCCTGTATCTGGATGATGGCTTGATCCGATTCAATGTCTGCGAGGAAGAAATTCAGCAAGTTTGAGGAAACTTCAGGGACGTCGCCGGCCATCATCTGCCGCTTTTCGAGGGGTTCGAGTAGATTCGCGCGTTTTCGAAGTGCCCTGCGCAATTTGTTTTTCTTCGCACTCGCCTGACTGGCTCTTCGACGAGTCTTTTGGGCTAGCTTTTGATCAGATTGTGAAATGGTATCGAACATGGATGGCCCTTTTCGGATTAGGAAGGGCCTCGTCAGTGTCAGCGACAAGTCTGGAAATAGCACCACGAGGCTTACTATCCAAACGGAGGGGCAGAGAATCTGTGACACCCGCATAGAGAAACTTTTTTAGAAGATCTATAAATTGGCGTCGAAACGATCGAGATAGCGTTTTAACCCAAGAGTTGCAAGCTCTTCGGCCAAGTCCGCATCGGTGGGAGCTTCCAAAGTCTCCCTAACTTCGGTAGCTAGAAAACCGGCGAATTTTCGACGCGCGCGAGAAAGCTGCTTGCGGTAGGATTCGGCGGAAAGCGATTGAGGCAATTGATTGGAGACAATTGTGGCCATTGCTGCGGAGGACTGGTCTCCGTTTTCGCAAGCCAGCCTGAGGATGGTGTGGTAATAACAATTCACCGTGGTGTATTGATGCTGCTCGAGCTTTTGCCAGGCGCGATCGAGCAGGCACTCGGTCCAAGACTCCTGCCACATCTCTTCATGGGGATCAGCTCCGTCTGCCAGTTCGACCAACATGAAGTCCTCTGCTTGAGCAGGATTTTTTTCACGATAGAAATCAATAGCGGCATTGCGGAGTGAGCGAGCGAGGTAGTCACGAAACCGGCCGCTTTTGGGTAGCTCTTCATTGAAGCCGCGTTCTACTACCTTGAGCAAGAAACGCTGCAAAACTTCCTTCGATGAATCTTCCTCCTTCATCATGAACTGCAGCAAACGCGACATGGCGCTAATGTAGCGCAGGGTGAAGCGGTTTACGTCCTTCACGCAGGACCAACGCGTGGAAATTTCTCGCAAGGCTAGATTATCTTGCTCAGTCACTTGCCGCGTTCTTTGTTTTTCTCGGTGGCTTTAGGAGAATCACGAGGCTTGGACCATATTCTGTGCCTTCTTCAGAGCTCACGAATTCCATTTCTGCTTGCTTCGTTTCGTAGGGTCTTATCACGAGGGTCAACAGTCCATCCGTATCAGCCTTCACTTCTTTGGTCAGATTGTAACTGCGATGTTGGAGCATCGCGAACCGCTTGCCCTCATGCCAAATTGTCCGTCGCCCAATCATTCCGGCAGGTTTCAAATCGATTCCGGGTACCTCAACTGGATTCTTGGCAAAGTGGACTCGATCTGGACCTTCTGCTGTCCAGTTGGCTTTGGAAGAATCATCACGCAAGAGATCCATTTTGGCACCAAACTGTGGTACCGGACCCCAATAGAGTTTTCGGAATGTCATCAGTACATAAACGTCCTCGATGCGTTCTCGATCCTCTGGGATCGAACTAATGTCGAAGCGCATCAGCGTCAAACGTCTCGGGATTTGCTTGGACGCGTGATGAATCGAGACACGCAAGGAAGTCTCTCGGCTAAAGTCCTTGGTAGAACCCTCCTCCAAATAAGTGTCGATTGTGCTTCGCAGCAGAAGATGTCCTTGTAGTGCCTCGGGAACGTTGGTCTCGGGCAGGGCGTCGTCGACGAGTTGGTCCTCTGGTTCAGTTTGCTTCTCCTTGATTCGAGAATCGACAAGGTGTTTCTCAGCGGCGAGACCTGAGCTGCGCGGTTGCCTTTCTTTGACTTCAGTTCCGCGTTCCAAATTTGCGAGAAACGAAAGCAGAATCGTCCCGGCAATTGCCAGCAGAAAAATCGGTGCCAGAATCCAAACCGGAAATGTTTGCTTTGATCTCCGACGTAAATTGCTGGTCAACGGAACGTCAGCGGGGGTAAAGTTGATTGACTTTGTAGCAGGTGTTTGTTCCAATAGCTTGCGAAGTTCGGTAGCTACTTGGCTTGCGTTTTCGGGCCGCCGCCGAGGGTCTCTTTGTAGGCACTGGAAAATGACCGTCTTTAGGCCATCAGGGACGTCGTTGCGGCCGTCGATAGGCGGAGGTTCTTCGGTAAGCAACTTAATCAACAAATCTGCATGCGTGCTGCCCTCAAAAGGCATTTTCCCGGCAACGAGTTGGTAGAGCATTGTTCCGAGCGAATAGAGATCGCTTCGAGCATCTGCGCTATGGTCTTGAGCCTGCTCTGGTGAAATGTAGCCGGGCGTGCCGACCAATACAGCGTCGGAAATACCGCTTCGAACTTCGTTGTTCGAATGCTGCAGGCTGGCTGAGAATGCCTGCCTTGTTTTGGCCAGGCCAAAATCTAAGACTTTGACTTGTCCCCTATTAAGCTCAAGGAAAACATTGCCAGGCTTGACATCACGATGGATGATCCCGACTTGGTGGGCAGCATAAAGGCCCTCCGCTGTCTGGTAGCCAAGCTTTAAGATTTGACGAATGCTGAACGGAAAGCCCTTCGCGATTAGGCGATCAAGGGACTCGCCCTCTAAAAACTCCATTGAGAAAAAGGGTAGGCCGTTTGTCTCGGAGACTTCGTAAATATGAACAATGTTTTCATGTCGCAGGGAGGCCACCGCACGCGCCTCGCTCATGAACATTTGCCGGGCAGCTTCGCTACTTGCTAGCTCCGGCCTCATAAATTTGAGCGCCACCGTACGATGAAGACGTAGATCTTCGGCTGACACGATCCAACCCATTCCTCCTTGGCCGCACAACTCCAATAAAGCATATCGCTCCGCGAAAGCGGGTTGAGCTGCAATCGAATCACGCAGCACGCTCGGTAATGAAATGGAGGCCATGGCAAGTAGCCGGTCGGGATACGTCGATAGAATACATCAAGATATGATAACAGGCGTTCAACCAGCGGTGGAAATACGCCCTGCGAACTGTGTCGGCATTTTGTTCCCAGATGGCTTCGCAAAGTGGATTCGATTGCTTCTTTGCACTTGTAGAACTTCGCGATTGGAAGACTTTCCAAGTGAGATTTCATAGCTGACCAAACCAAACTTGATTCCTGCCTGAAGATCTTGCGCAGGAATCGGGCACTCCGAAGTATTGATCTGTTTTACCAGTCGTCCGATGCAGATAAGTGGACTTCTGTCGACGCTCGTATTTGATTGATCGAGGCAGCGTAGGTCGGTGGATTTGCGCTTCCGACTGAAATGCAGAGCGACTTAAAATTAGACTTGGAGTGATTGTGGAAGCCAGCCCGGTCCTTGCCTCAAAAGTTTCGATCATGATTGCCAGTAGCTGCAAAACGTCTCTCTGGGGATTGCAAAGTAAATCCGGAGATCGTCTGGTCGGGCAGCGGCGCGCGAAAAGGTGACAAAGTCGTTTTGCGGATCGCGCTCAAATCGCTTAGAAGTCCCTTCAAAACAAATGCGCATTCGAACCGACAGAATCGAGATTTGTTGCTCGCGATTGCTGTACGAAAATTCGCAAAATTCGGCTATTAACGAGGAGACTCCTCGTGAGAGCCTGAGGGTGATTTTTTCTCAAAGTTGGACTGGATTATGCGATCGATTAGTTCGTTGCCGGGGTAGTCGATCGCCGTCAATCCTATCGGGCCATGCGGATTGGCGCCCATCCAGTCAAAGAGTCTTTCATTCAAGATTGTCGCGTAGGTGCCCGGCGTTTTGAAAGGAAGTGAGGTGGCGCTAGTAAAAGTCAGAAACCATGGCCCCTGCTCCTCGGGTTTCCGCGCAAGGCTCATGTTGTCGAGAGCACCCCGCCATTTCGCGTCGAATTCGGGCCCGTTCCAATCGTTGGCAATGCTCACCTGAGACCAACGCAATTTGGTGCTCAGTCTTTCGTCGAGCTCGTTATTTCGGCTGAGCAATAGAATCTTGCCACGTGCCTCGCCAAGTTTCGGATTGTGCATCTGTGTTTCCCAATACTTTGCATGTTCTCCCTCAATGTAGCTTGCAAATACCTCTCCAAAGTTGGCATCACCAACTGTTTTATATTCACGTTGCACGTTCATGACCAAGCACTCAGAAGGATTCTCATTCAGGAAGGACTCGCAGATATTGCGCACCTCTGCGAAGTCTTGGCCCAAGTAGACCTGGCCATGATGGATTGTGAATTTGTCTTGGACTTGGCGACATCGAATATCTAGGAAGCGAACGCCCGCTTTGAGTTGGTCCTCTAAAGACCACCACTGTGTGCGTGCAAATGCACCGGCGATGCCGACTTTGGATCCATAGGCGCAGCTATCGTGTGTTCCAGGTATGGATAAGGAAGAAACCAGCAGTTCATCTGGCAGACGCGACATCCAATCGTGCTGCTTTGCGATCAGCCATTTTGCAGGTTGAGTTTTCTCTGCATAGAAAGGCTCGTCGCTCTGGGGTGGAATCGTTGCAGCTAGAGCAATGAAAAAACGAAAAACTAGTGTGCGACCTCGGACGCTGAATCTGGACATGGTTAAGGGGGTAAGCGAGTAAAGATCGGATGAAGAAGTGTGGTTAGGAATTGGTTTCAAGAAATTCCCCGCGCTGCGTGAGATGGGAGCCGACGAGGGATTCAGGCTGTCTTCAGCAAGGAAAAGGATGCGCGGGAGGATTCGGATTAATTGCTAGGTTCGCCTGCGCCAGCTTCCGGTTCAGGGGCTTCTGACTCGTCAGGAGTATTCGGCATTGCAGCGACGGGCAGTGCATAACAAGCTGCCTCTTCAGCATCGCGAACGTAAAGACGGTCGCCAACAATTACGGGGTGATTCCAGGTTCTGCTCGGTAGGACTTTCTGTTTGTAAAGTTCGACGTGATCCTCGGGTGTAGCCGAAAGCAAAATCATTTCACCTTCTTCACTCAGCACCAATATTGCATTGCTGTCAGCTAACAGGACTGCTTGTCCCTTGCCGTAGCGTCCACCCTTCCAGTTTTGCTTGCCGTCTTCCAGTCGGATACTCGCGAAGATTTGACCGTCGAATCCATAGATGTTGTCTTGATGCACGAATACATCGTTGTAGTCAGGCCGGAATCGCCAGTTGGTCCATACTTCTTCTCCTTCGTAATTGTCGCCATTCTTTTGGATGCGAACTAGTTGCGTTCCAGTACCCTGCCCTGTTGGCACCAAAAACTGGTCTTTTGCAACCATTTGGGGCTGCAAAGCGCGATAGCCCGAGTGGGGCCATTCGTAGAGAAAGGTCGATGTTCCGTCGGCGGGATCGAAAAACTCAGCGCCTTTCTCGGAAAGTAATCCGATCCAATCTTGGCCCAGTAATGGGACCGATTGCAGGGAACCATAGGACATCTTGCCTGCTGCCGCAGACCAAGCAAGTTCTCCATTTTTCAGTCGAAATGCCATGATACCTTTGTCGCCCGAAGCGCCTGAATGCACGATCGCGATATCTTCGGTGCAAAATGGTGAGCAAGAAAAGCCCCACATGGGGATTGCGCAATTTGCTTCCTTTCTCAAATCGATTTGCCAGAGTTCTTTGCCGGTTGCGGCCTCAAGGCAGCGTAGCCAGCCCTCGGCCCCAAGTGCGACAACTTTATCACCGGCAATGCTCGGAGTGGCTCTCGGTCCAAGTCCTCCCAGTGGTTCTTCAAAACGAC
>JBCCEO010000483.1:0-6569 GCA_039030255.1 Planctomycetota bacterium
CTCTTCTATGTTCCTAACGCCCGTACAAAGGGTTCCCAACCAGGAAAGACCGCTGTTTGTGGATCCACTTGGCCGTGTGTCGGCGTGTCGCCAAAGCCCGGTTCACCGTAGACGCTGCGAAGTACTGTTTCTTCTAAAGCTTCCGTAGGAACCCCTCCTTAATCGACTTGGTCCATTGTTCGGGATGATCCGTGCCGGACGAAAGGGAAATGAACTTCACGAACTTCTGTAGGTCGTTCTTCTTTGCTTTTAATGTGTTGCTCTCCGGATCACCAACTTGTGTTCCGAGATAAAGTTCAAACCAGGCGATTAGCCCTGTTTCTTCTTGGGAAGCATGAGTGCAGCGGTCGTATCCATGGTCACGATCTCCTTGGCTTTTGGTTTCCTCAGACGGTCTACCGCCGTCTTTTTCTTCGCCACGGGTTCACTCCTGTGGAATTTAAAACTGGGCAATCCGGCTCCGAAAAATCTCATTTAACGTGAACGGAGCGGATGGTTCGCGTAGCGCTAGAGGATATGGCCTAGATTCTTGAGCTCCACTACGATAATTTGCAGCAGAAGACCGAGTGCTCAAGTAGGGTGCGGGTGCGCAGAGTGAAAGCGAGGTCTCTTGATGAGAATTAATAGCTGCATTGGATCTGCTGGGATGCTTGTGTTGCTGCCACTCGTTGGTTGCCATAGTCTTTTGCTAGAGAAGACGCCGAGCAACTTAATTCGTTCAGGACGAGGCGGTGCAGCGGTGCGACTGCTCGAGTCGGGTGATTTTGCTAGTTCTCGAGAATCACTTTTTGAAGCTGCAATCTACAATCAGCCCAAAGTTGTTAGCTGGATCTTGGAGAACGGCTTCGACGTTGATACTCCTGATTCTGACGGGAGGACTGTCCTTTGGATGTGTTCGACTGCCGAAGTCATGTCCGAAGTCTTGAGGCACAATCCTTCCTTGGATCGTGAGGTAGATGGAAAAACTGCTCTGCGAAGTTACCTTTACGGGAACAGTTGGCCGCCGAGCGGTTTAGAAGAAGAAAACCAGAAAAAGGCAGAACTGCTTTTGAAATCTGGAGCTTCTCTGGATCTCATCTCTGCGATACTTCTTCATCGCAATGAATTTGCGATTGAGTATTTGAAGAAACATGCTCCAAGTGCTCACAAGTTCGAAGGTCGTGTTCCACTACGCTTGGCAGCAATCTCGGGTAACGTTGAGTTGTGCCGGTTTCTGATCGAGGATTGTAAGTTTGACGTGGATGATTTCGAAGGAGGGAACGGTTACCCTGTTATGACGGATGCTTTGGAATACCCGCGAATCGTTAAGCTGCTGATCGATTATGGAGCAGATTTGAATAGACGCATCACTTGCCAAGGAGGGCGATCCGGCTTTTGGATAGTCGACGGCAATGAAACTTGCCTTCATTTTGCCGCCCGTAAGGGTACGCCGGAAACTGCGAAGCTTTTGATGGACGCTGGGGTAGATATATTTGCACGTGCTGATGACCTCAACGGAGAACCAACAATTACTGCTTTGGAATTAGCTGCTATCCATGGAGAAACCAAGACTGCTGTTGCCATTATGAACCATGCAAAATTTGTGAACGGAGATAGAAGCTTACGGCAACAATCTCTTAATGCTGCCCTTGAAGCTGCCTCGCGGCGGGCGTCGCGGCGGGGATGGACTGACGAGATTGTGCAAGCAAGACAGTTGCGAAAACTGCTAATTCAGAAAGGTGCAGAGAACAGTCCAACGCCTGATAAGTAGCGACCGAATGGCGTGATACGTTCTCTTGGACAGTCATGACGAAGCCCACCGCACAATCCGTCACGGTTACACCTTGCACTTGTGGCTATCTCGAACGCCAAGCAAACAATCCCTACAGTCCGTTCCTCTTTGACGAAGCAGTCAACGAGTACCATTTCAGGTATGTGTTTCGAGACCGAAACGCCCAGTTGATGATCTACCACTGCCCGTGGTGTGGGGGCGTGGCATCTGGCTCACATCGTTGCAAAATGTTTTACGACCTCGACTCGAAATCCTGCGACGAGCTCATCGAAACAACAGCATCATGCGAAACACTCGACGATATCATCGTAATTCTAGGTTCACCAGACGTCGATGAATTCACGGGAATAAAGCACAACGAATTAAGCGGCAGATCACCTCGGGTGGATCGTGTTCGCCGCATAACTTTTAACAACCTGTACGATGAAATGAGCGTTTCGTTTGAACAACTGGTGGGTGGATCAATTGGCTCGTCCTTTGTTCCAAAGCCTCTCCCGCCAACTTCTCGGTCGGCGGACTGACGAATATCCGAACGCTTTCGTAAGGGCGAAATCGGGTGCGAAGCGCCGTAACAGCGCTTCGCTCGTTGGCGGCCTACTTTGTTATCGGCCTACAAAGTGCCTAAACGTTTTCCCAAGTACCGCCGGTGGCGCTCTTGAGGACGGCGTCGCAGACTTTTTGGGTTTCTAGAGCGTCGCGGAAGGTTGGAGCGGCGGCTTCGCCATCGTCCAAGCCCTTCAAGAAGTCCGCAACTTGGTGCGTGAAGGAATGTTCGTAGCCGATCTGAAGTCCCGGTACCCACCAGTTGCCCATGTAAGGCTGGTCGCCGTCAGAAACATGGATGCTTCGCCAACCACGAACAATGCCATCATCGGCGTGGTCGAAGTACTCGAGGCGATGCAGATCGTGCAAGTCCCAACGCATGCTAGCGTGCTCGCCGTTGATCTCTAAAGTGTAAAGGGCTTTGTGGCCACGCGCGTAGCGTGTGGATTCAAACAGGCCTAGCGATCCGTTGCCAAAGCGGCAAAGGAAGGCACAAGCGTCGTCGATTCCAACTTCGGTCTTCTCGCCCGTTTCGGCGTGAACACGTTCTTTTACGAATGTCTCGGTCATGGCCGAGACGTTGTCGATGGATCCATTCAGCCAAATTGCGGTGTCGATGCAGTGGGCCAGCAAGTCACCGGTCACACCGCTACCAGCCGCTTTGACATCCAGTCGCCACGTTGCTTCGCCGCCTTGAGGCACGTCTTCGCTGATTGTCCAGTCTTGCAAAAAGTTGGCGCGATAGTGGAAGATGCGACCTAGTTTTCCAGATTCAAGAATCTGCTTCGCAAGCGTAACAGCGGGCACGCGACGGTAGTTGTACCAAACCATGTTGGCTACACCTGCGGCCTCGACCGCTTGGCACATTTCTTCGCCTTCGGCCGAATCCATCGCGAGCGGTTTTTCGCAAAGGATCATTTTGCCAGCCTTGGCGGCTTCGATGGCAATCTCTTTGTGCAAGTTGTTTGGCGTGCAAATGTCGACCGCATCGATGTCATCGCGTTTAAGCAACTCGCGCCAGTCCGATTCAACGGACTCGTAACCCCAGTTATCGGCAAAGGGCTTGGCTTTTTCCTGGTTTCGTGCGCAAAGTGCTTTGAGGACTGGCTTGTGCTCTGTGTCGAAGAATTTGGAGGCTTGCAGGTAGGCGTTGGAGTGCGTCTTGCCCATGAAGCCATAGCCGATCATGCCAATACGAAGTTCTTTCACTGAATCTTTCCTTTATTGCGTTTGTTTTTGGTGCGTCCCGCAAAGGAATTTGTTCCAAGCGAGACTTGCTTCAATTAGCGGTTGATCTTTTTTTCTTAGTTGGTCCGAATGCTGCCGGAAGGGCAAATCCGCCCCTCTCCGCTCGCATTACTCGCGACTCTCCCGAGGGAGAGTTATTTATATTTGGCAATCGTAGGTTGCCCGCATTCGGCACTTTGCCGGTGCAATTCTACGCGCATTTTTAGGCGCTATGAGCGTCGCGGACTTGAATCATTGTGTCGAGAATGGTGTTCCAAGTTTGAGCGTCTTCCAGAACTTCATTCGGGAACATGCAGCCATCCCAGCAGATGTGTTGGATATTGCGATCTGCCGCGTCCTTGAGCCAGTATCCCGCGCACTTGACGATATCGAGCTTGCCGTTCGGGTCGTCGGCTCGGCAGTGCTTTCCGGTCTTGTCGTGCGAGCCCGCGCCGTGCACTTCGCCATCGTTCTGAGCGACGTGGAAGTCGATGGTCCACGGGCGCAGCTTGTCGGTCATCTGCTCGTAAGCGGCGTAGAATTCGTCGTCACTGTAGCCGTCTTGCAGCAGTGCGTGCTCGGGAGCGTTGTAGCCCATCAAGTACAGATAGGTGTGCGCCAAATCGGCTTGGAAACCGAGTGACTCGGGCATGCCAACTTCTTCCAGGAGGTCGAGCATGTCTTTCCAGCTGTGCATGCCAGCCCAGCATATTTCGCCTTCGGCTGCGAGACGCTCGCCGTGGTCGGCCGCGAACTTCGCGGCTTCTTTAAAGGTCGTTGCAATCTTGCTAGTGTTTGCCTTCGCGTCTTCCTTCCACTTTTCGACGCCGAACTCTGCAGAATCGATACGAATAACGCCGTAGTCGCGGACGCCTTGCTCTTTGAAAATGCCTGCGATGCGACAAGCCATTTTCACGGCGGAAAGGAACTTGTCGGTTTGCTCGGAATCGCCCATGGCGGAGTCACCCACGGTGCCAGGCCAGACAGGAGCTACCAAGGAACCGACTTTGAAGCCCTTGGAGGCGATCATATCGGCAATGCCCTTGAGCTCGTCGTCCGATGCTTCTGGATCGGTGTGAGGCAGGAACAAGAAGTAGTCGATGCCCTCGTACTTCTGGCCGTTCACTTCGGCAGCGGCTGTCAGATCAAGCATCTTTTCTAGGCCAATTGCTGGCTCTTGGCCTTCGTCATCGCCCTTTCCGACCAAACCAGGCCACATAGCGTTGTGGATTTTGAAAGCCATTAAATATCTCCGTGAAATAAATTGTTAGTTCTGTGTTGCGGGGTTAAGTCTGGCAGGATTTGGCAAGACTAGCGTTCTGCTGGGAGGATTTCCCGTTCGCGAGCGGGGAGTTCCTCGCCAATTAGTTGGTTCTGGTCGGAATCGAAGCTGTCAGCACCAAAGTGTAGAAACCGTCGGAAGAGCGCTTTGGAAGCAAGGAAAAACAACATTCTTGGGACCGCCTGTTTTATTCCTTGAGACAAGCGGTTACAAGTAAGGGCTCAAGTTTTCGAGGGGTTTCAGTTAAGTTTCACTCAGAAGGCGTTCCCCATGTCTATCAGCTTACCACAGCCAGTCACCCTCTCCTCTCCTCCCGACCTTTCTCAGCCCCTTGAGGGTGGACAGCGTCTTGCTACGGCTGCAGGTGACTTTACGATTTCCCGCGTCGAGCTTGCTGGCGGAGCAAGTCATGGTGTGGAATTATTGCTGGTGCAATCCGATCGAGTCCGGGCTGCGATCTGCCCCACTCGCGGAATGAGCCTTTGGAAAGCAGACATAGATGAACTGCCGCTGGGCTGGAATTCTCCCATCCAGGGCCCCATCCACCCGAACTTTGTCGCCATCGATGAAAGTTCTGGATTAGGCTGGCTCGATGGTTTCGATGAACTCATGGTCCGCTGCGGGTTGCGTAGTTTTGGTGCCCCCGATTTTGGCGAGCAAGGACAACTGCTGTTTCCGCTTCACGGTCGCGTTGGCAATCTTCCAGCTCGAAATGTAAGCGTCCAAGTTGATGCCGAGCATAGTTTGCTCGAAGTTGCTGGCGAAGTTCATGAAACCCGTTTTCTCCAGTTCAACTTGCAGCTCCAGGCGAAGTACATTTTCGCGATGGGTGAGCCTACGATCGAAATCCAAGATTCCGTGAAAAACGGTTCCGGTGTCCCAACCACGATGCAAATGCTCTACCACATCAATCTTGGTAGCCCGCTTCTACAGGATGGAGCTCGAGCTGACGTGGCCGCCAATAGAGTCGTCGCGCGGAACGAGCATGCGGCCGGCGATCTGGATAACTGGCCCAACTATCCTGGACCGAAAGCCGGTTACGAAGAGCAAGTTTACTTTTTCGACGGCAAGGCCGATGACGAAGGCTGGGCTCGGGCTCTACTGGCAAACGCAAGTGCAGAGCAGGGTGCAGCAATCCATTACAAGACCGACACATTGCCTTACTTTTCTCAATGGAAGAATACAGTCGCTGAGGCCGATGGCTACGTTACCGGCCTTGAGCCCGGCACGGGCTTTCCCAATCCACGGAGTTTTGAGGAAGAGAAAGGACGCTTGGTCGAGCTGGGGCCGGGCGAAAGTGTCGAATTCAAAGTGAAAATCGAAGGAATCAACGATGCTCGACGTATTCAGTCGCTGCGCACGGCGATTGCGAACACCAACGCAGCTGGTCCAGCCGCCGACGAGTTTGATGCAGAGTGGTGTACGCCGCGATAGTGCGATGGACACGAAGCTGTATCTCGGAAAGGTTTTATCCTAGCTCATGCTTGACTCGCGCTCGGAAGTAGATGCCTCGGAGCCTGCCGCTCCTCAAACGCATCCTTTCCAGGGTTCGACCAGCAGCCGGCTTTTGCTGCTCGTCATGCTGGGAGCCATGGCCGTTCGAGCTCTGGCGATCATGTTGCAAATGGAAAGCCTGGAGCAGGATCCTGACTCCTACCGCTGGCTTTCTGAGACTTGGGCGCAAACCGGGACTTTTGGATTTGGTGACATCGAAGCGGCAGGCGAAGGAACCAATCCGCGCCCGAC
>JBCCEO010000484.1:0-6562 GCA_039030255.1 Planctomycetota bacterium
AGACATTGAGAGAAGGGGGTGGTGTTGCACGAAAGACGAAAGTGTAGAGTCCACGACGGTATCGATCCTCACCGGTACTCGCTTTCCAATTACGCCTAACCTGCCCCCGGTCCATTACTCCAGGCGGAATCGGTGGGTAAACGGGCGGGCCACCCATCTTGTCGCTCAGAAGTCCGCTTACGGAAAGGCAAACGTCTCGAATAATCTCGGCCTCTAGACGCAAGCGTTGTTGCCGGCCCAACAGTTCATTTTCCGGATCCGCAGCCGCGATATCTGTTCGATAATTGGAGCTTTGCTGATACGTTCGCGACGTCACAATTAGTCTATGCATGCGTTTCAAACTCCAGCCTTGGGCTTGAAACTCGTTGGCCAGCCAGTCCAATAAATCAGGATGTGTAGGATTCGAGCCAAGCGTGCCGAAATCGTTCTCCGTGAAAACGATTCCCTTGCCAAAGTAGACTTGCCAAATGCGATTCACGAGAACTCGAGTCGTCAACGGGTTGTCGGGGCTGACAATCCAATTTGCCAGATCGAGTCGATCTGGCTTTTCGCCACGCGGTTGCAATGCGTGCAGTATCGAAGGCGTTGCTGCCTCTACAGTTTCTGACGGCCTTGTGAAATCGCCCTTGATGAGCACATGAGTCTCGCGAGGCGTCGAACGCTCGGCGAGCACCATGGTTGGCGTTCCTGTGATCCCCCTTTTCGACTCGGCAACTTCTTTCTCAAGTCTGGAATACTCGACATCGTTCCGCCCTAGTTCATGAGCAAATAGTTTCTGCAAATCGCCTGCATTCCACTTTTCTGCCGCCTTGTCCGCCGCGCTTTTTACATCTTTGGGCAGTTTCGTGCGTTTCGCTTCGGGCAGATCTGCTAGCCACTGTTGAATGGCCTTTTGTTGACCCGACAAGTATTCATCTCTGGCGCGCTGAGCATCAGAGTAGCGTTCTTTTCGCTTCGGAAGTTCACCGACGTTGTCGTGCACCTCCATGTTCGGTTCATCTTGATTATTGAAGAATGCGAAAAGCTGGTAATACTCCTTTTGCGAAATCGGATCGAACTTGTGATCGTGGCATTGAGCACAACCAATTGTCAGACCCATCCATACCGTTCCCGTTGTTGCCACGCGATCAAAGATGCTGTCCATGCGGAATTGTTCGCGGTCGATTCCGCCTTCTTGGTTGATCTGCGTATTGCGATGGAAGCCGGTGGCGACTCGATTGGACTGTGAGGCATCGGGAAGCAAGTCGCCAGCTAATTGCTCGATAGTGAACTGATCGAACGGCATGTCGTTGTTTAAAGCTTCCACGACCCAGTCACGGTACTTCCAGATACTGCGTGGGCCATCAATCGAGTAGCCGTTGCTGTCCGCGTATCGGGCTTGGTCCAGCCACCAACGGCCCCAACGCTCGCCGTAACGAGGACTGTCCAACAGTCGATCTACTTGGGCCAGGTAGGCGGATTCAAAGTTCTGTTTTGCCGCAGCCTCGAATGCGTCCAACTCTTCCAGACTCGGAGGTAGCCCGATTAGGTCCAATGAAAGCCGGCGCAGAAGAGCGGAAGGTTCAGCCGCGGGCGATGCGCTAAGCCCTGCTGCCGCGAGTCGCTTCAAGACGAAATGGTCAATCGGGTGGCTTCTGTCCGGCGTCTTTGGCTTGGCCGAGTCAGGTTTCTGAAAGGCCCAATGCGCTTGATACTCTGCTCCTTGGCGAATCCACTCCTCTAAGACCTTGATCTGCTCCTGGCTGAGTTCGTGGCCAGAGTCCGGCGGTGGCATCAGCAAATCGGGGTCCTTGGAAGCGATGCGATCGATCAATATGCTCTCGTTCGGATCTCCAGGTACGATAGCCGGTTGTTCGGAACGATCCCGCGAAATTGCGGCTTCTTGAATATCCAATCGCAAATCCGCTTCCCGCGTGTTTTCATCCAGCCCATGACAGGCAAAGCAGTTCTTGGACAGAATCGGCAATACGTCTTTCGAGTAGCTGAGTTCGCCGGGTTCAGCGCTCTGGGCGACTGCTGGCGGAGCCATTGCCGCCATGAACAAAGCAAGCGCACTAAGTCCAAAGCAAGTTGACGGCATATTCACAAAGCGACTTGACATGACGAAGGGATTGAACGGCAGAGTGCTTATTGCGAGGAGCCAAAGATGGCGAAAGCGATGCTAGTCAGTATAACCGAGCCGCATGAATATCAGCACCACTACTCGGTTTAAGCGTTCTTAATCTTTCAGGTTTTCAATTGGTTTTTCTAACATTGGTATCGCCGATACGAATACCCCAGATTCGCCCGGCCGGCTGACAATATTTGGAAAACGGGGACGTTGGCTCGTGATTGAGAAAGTGTTGCATTAGAAATTGAACCCCGGATAACGCATGACGTACATCAATTACGAGAGTCATCTTGCCAACCCAGAGGAAGGCACATTTTGTCGCATCTGAAATTCATTTTTTAATTTTTCGTTTTTTTGAAAAATTGCTTTGGAGAATTTCCTCCGTTAAGTGTCTTCAGTCATGGGAATCCCTGCGGTCCATGCACACATTGCTAGAGACAAGATGAACTACCGCTCAAACCCTCCTGCTAAACTGGCCCGCGGAGAGTCGCAGAAACGCATAATCTTGAAGCGAAAATTTATTTTGCACGTTGTCGCCGCCCACTGCGCAGTCAGTTCAAGTAGGATGTACAGTGCAGCTTAAATCCAAGTCTTTCGTCTGGCATACCAATCTTCCGCCCCAACTTTCCGCTAATAGCCTTTAGGAAAAACATCTATGAGTACAAGTGCCGCCTCGCACTCGGAAGTTCAGCAACTTAGTGGTGACGATGTCGAAGCCATTGATCGTCTTCAAGAAGCTTATAAGACGCTCGTGGATGAGCTAGGAAAGGTCATCGTTGGGCAGCGTGATACGATTGAAAGTCTAGCTATCTGCCTCTTCGCTCGCAGACACGCACTTCTGATGGGCGTACCAGGTTTGGCCAAGACATTGCTGGTTAGCAAGCTAGCTGAGACCTTGTCGCTGGATTTCAGTCGAATTCAGTTCACGCCCGACTTGATGCCAATGGATATCACAGGAACGGACATCCTTCAGGACGGTGAAGGCGGGCGTCGCGAGTTCCAATTTGTGCAAGGTCCGGTATTTGCAAATATTGTCTTGGCAGACGAAATCAACCGAGCTCCGCCAAAGACTCAGGCAGCAATGTTGGAGGCGATGCAGGAGCAGCGCGTCACCGTATTGGGCAAAGTCTTCGAGCTGCCACCACCGTTTATGGTGCTGGCTACTCAGAACCCAGTAGAGCAGGAAGGAACCTATCCGCTCCCCGAAGCCCAATTGGACCGATTCATGTCCTTGATCGAGTTGGATTATCCGAACGAAGCAGAGGAGATCCAGATTGCTCGTACCACCACGGGCGGCGAACTAGCAACGCTTCAAAACCTGATGACGGCCGAGCAAATAATCGAGCATCAGGATTTGGTGCGTCGTGTACCTGTGCCCGATCACATTTATACTTACTGCGCCCGACTTGTTCGCAAGACGCGACCCGGTGGCGACACATCTCCTGACTGGATCAAGCCTCTTGTTTCCTGGGGCGGTGGTCCACGTGCTGTTCAGAACTTAATCTTGGGTGCCAAAGCACGCGCGGCCCTGTACGGTAGCTATATGGTTCGGAGTGAGGATGTCAAAGCGGTCGCGCCCGCGGTGTTGACTCACCGAATCATCACGACCTTCGCCGCCCAAGCCGAGAAAGTGTCAGCCAACGACATCATTAAGCGACTTGTAGAAGAAACTCCAGACGCTTAGCAGAAAATCCCGCCTCCGCTTCCTCTCGGCGTATGCACTGGTTCCTTTGAGTTTAGGTTTGCATGTCCACAGATCGCAAACAACGCAGTTTCCTTGACCCTAAAGTGGTTGCGCAATTAGGCGCCCTACCACTGCTCTCACGAATGCCCATGTTGGGCAATGTGAGCGGGCGGCATTCCAGTCCGCACCGAGGGGCGAGTGTTGAATTCGCCGAGTATCGTAAGTACGTACCTGGAGATGACTTGCGACGCCTCGATTGGCGGGCTTATGGCCGCTCGGACCGCTTTTATATCAAGGAATTCGAGGCTGATACCAATCTAAGAATGGTGCTCGTCGTCGACACCAGCGGCTCCATGGATTTCGGCTCCGTGGGAATGACGAAACTCGAATACGCCAGACGCATTGCGGCAGCACTCGGCTATTTGGCGATTCAGCAAGGAGATGCAGTCGGCATGTCGTGCGTGGCAGAAGGAATCGTGCACAACATTCCGGCGCGACGTAATCCAGCCCATTTAACGACGCTTTACGATACGCTCGAAGTCGCCGAGCCTCAGGGCGAAACAGGTATCGTCGAAGTACTGCACGAGTTAGCAGAAACCGTCAGGCAGCGTGCTTTGGTCGTCATCCTTTCCGATTTGTTTGTGGATACAGAGGATCTGCGAGAGTGCTTTGAGCATTTGAGATTTCGCAAGCACGATGTGGCTGCGTTTCACTTGCTTGATCCTGAGGAGTTGGATTTCGCCTTCCAACGACCGACACGATTCCTCGATATGGAAGGCGGTACATCAGTTTTCGCCGACCCGATTGAAATCGCCGAGCGTTATCATCGGGCTCTGAACGAGTACTTGGAGTCGCTGCAACAAGTCGTTCTGGAGACGGCCGTCGATTATCGCCGAATCTCCATCGAATCGACTTACGACAAAGAGTTGACTCATTTTCTTGTGGATCGAGCTCATCGGAGGAGTGCACGATGAGTTTTCTTCAGTCATTTGTGCTGTTAGCCATGCCGTTGGTGGCGCTGCCAATCTTGATCCACTTGATCAATCAGTGGCGTTATCAGACGAAGCAATGGGGAGCGATGAAGTTTCTGCTGGCTGCGAACAAGATGAATCGCGGTTTTGCAAAGATTCGCCAATGGTTAATTTTGGCTATGCGGACCCTTGCCGTTGCCGCATTGATTTTTGCTGTCGCTCGTCCTTTGGCCAGTGGGCTAATGGGGCTGACTGGAGGCGGCAAGACCGATACTACGATCGTGATTTTGGATCGCTCGCCCAGTATGCAACAACAAGGACTTGGAGGACTTTCAAAAATCGAGACTGCGAAAAGGCAGATTGGCGACGCGTTGACGAAACTCGGCAGCAATCATTGGATAGCGATCGATTCCTGTTCGGCGCAGGCCCAAGAATATGAGACGGTCGAAGCAATGGTGGACTCATCGTCCTTTACCAGTTCGAGCGCTTCTGCGGATCTGCCGGTGCTCATGCAATCAGCTCTAGACTACTTGAAGACAAATAATCCTGGGCCAAGCGAAGTTTGGATCTGCTCCGATTTACGCGAGTCTGATTGGAATTCAGACAGTGGAACATGGAACGTCATTCGAGAAGGATTCTTGTCCTTGCCGCAATCTGTTCGTTTCAACATGTTGGCTTACCCGAACTCGCCACAGGGAAATTTGGCCGTTCGAGTGAAGGACGTCAAACGAGTCAGCGAGAACGTGAACGGCATCGTTGAGAATGCAGTCTTGCTTTCGATGCAGTTCTCAAGAACAGGTCAAGTTGCCGATGATGAGAAAACGGAATTGACCGTGCAAATCGAAATCGAGGGAGCGCGAAGTGAGCTTACAGTTGAAATGACTGGCAGTTCGACTGAAATTCGCAATCATCGTGTTGCATTGGCCAACGACCAGGAAACTGGCTGGGGAAAAGTAATTCTGCCCGCGGATGCCAACAATGCGGACAACACTTACTACTTTGTGTTTGCCGAAGCCGAGGCTAGACGGATTGTTGTGGTAAGTGAAGATCGTTCCGATACGCGAGCAATCGAAATTGCGGCCGGGATTGCTCCATCCGGTGAAACAAACTCAGTTGTCGAAGTTATTTCCCCGGATCAATTGGATTCATTGGTGCTCGATGACACGGCTCTTCTGCTTTGGCAAACCAATTTGCCTGATTCGAGCACGGCACCAGCAGTTCAGAACTATGTTGACGGTGGTGGCCAAGTCATGTTTTTTCCGCCTACCAGCCTCACCACTGCTGCGGTCAGCACGGCACCAGGCTCCTACATGGGTGTTTCCTGGGATATGTGGCAACAGGATTCCAAAGTCATGGTCGAGAACTGGCGAGGGGACCAAGACTTGCTAGCGGCTACGAACAGCGGCATGGGTTTACCCGTTGGGCAAATCGAGCTTGGTGGTTATGCAAAGTTGAGAAGCGAAGTCGAACTGTCGAAGCTGGCAATGCTCACTGGCGGAGAGCCATTGATTGCGAAATTGCCGACAACCAAGGGCGGCGTTTATTTCTTTACCGCTTCGACCAATCCAAAGTCTTCGACGCTGGCGGAAAGCGGAATTGTATTGTTTGTTGCGATACAGCGAGCCATCGAACAGGGGCAACTTGCACTTGGGAACACGACCGCTCGCACGGCTGAATTTAGCGAAGAGCCGACGGGTGAATGGCGGAAGCTAACCGGCTCGGATGGAGTTCTTTCAACGGAGTTCCCAGTTCATGGAGGAGTTTACCAGTTCGGAGATCGGTTGTTTGCCATCAATC
>JBCCEO010000485.1:0-6552 GCA_039030255.1 Planctomycetota bacterium
AGGATATTGGAGCAGAAAGTCGTGTGCTTCATGCGAAAAATGCCGTCTCGCTGCTCAAAGCAAACCCCAACGCACGAGGTTGTGCCATCGACATAGCCTATGGCCAGCTCATCGAAGATGCTCAATTTCGAAATGCCTATCAAGAGGCAGTCGATCTCTGTCTGGAGCAAGAGAAATGGGACACGACTTACGAAGAAAGTCTAATTGGCATCCTCAACAAATCCATTCTGGCAGAATGCTACCTTTCGTTGGACAACCCCAAAGAAGCAGCTGAAATTCTGGACACTGACGAAATTGATCGTCTGGCGCTAGTGCGGCCACGAATGTATGATTTCGTTTGCCGCGTAGCATTCAGAACATACCGTTCCCTCAAGGAAGAAATACGGGCTATAGAATTTGCAGATCGTCTTCTCGACGAAGATCACCTACTCCGTTTAGATCACTCTTTTCATCAAGATGAAGCCACTCAAGCTCGCATTTCGGAACTAGAAAACGAAAACGCTTTGCAAGAATCCGAGATTTCGTCAACCAAAGATAGGCTTCGCGTTGCCAACGCTGAAGCATTGCGTTTACAAAACCAGAATCAGAAAACTGTACTATTTGCGACAATCGTATTTGTCATCACTGGCACCTTGATTGCCATTGTTGTGGTTCGCACAAGATTGGCCCAATCAGCACTAGAGCTCGCAAATCAGCGACTATCGACAGAAGAACGGATTCGCAAATCTGAGCAAAGACATCACGATAGCTTGGGCCAGATGGCAGGCGGCGTTGCGCATGACTTCAATAACATTTTAACCTGCATCTTGACGAATGCAGAGTTCGTGAAATTCGCGGCTGCATCAGAACTCGACCAGAATTGCCAACAGTCCATTGACGCGATTGTACATTCCACGGTTCGTGCTTCAGAATTAAGCAATCAGATGCTCACCTACGCTGGTAAACGCGCAATCGAGCGTAAAGTCTGCGACCTTAGAAAGATCGCACGTATCAATTGCACTCTACTATCAGAAGGCAAATGCGAAAACGAGGTTTTGTTTTCCCCGAATAGCGCCGCAATCTTGGTGGATGTAGATGAAATTCAGATCAACCAAGTCTTGCTAAATCTGATAGGAAATGCGCGCAAAGCAAGTCAGCCGGGACAGACGATTGAAGTCGAAACAGATCTAGTCGAATTCATTCCAGACTCTGATACAACTAGATTCGTTGTTCCCCCGCCTGCCCCCGGCCATTACGCACTTCTTGAGGTCCGTGACACTGGCAAAGGCTTTTCGACACGAGACGCCAAACAGTACTTCGAGCCATTCTTTTCGCAGTTCGGAGAAGGCCGCGGTCTTGGGCTCGCCGTCGTGTATGGCGTAATTACAGCGCACAGTGGAGCTATCGAAGCATTTGAGAATAGCCGGGGAGGAACAAGTTTTCGTATCTACCTTCCAATCACCGAAAAACCTGCAACTTCTCCAGGAAAAACCGACATGCAGGCCGAAGAAGACTTGGACGGCCCATCGCTTCTGCAAGGCAAAAATGTCCTGATTGTTGACGATGAAGCCGACGTCAGGGACTCAATTGCAAAGCTTTTGGCAAGGATGCAAGCCAATGTAAATTGCTGCAAAGATGGACTCGATGCTATCGAGACGCTCAGCAACTATGCCCCCGACGTTATCCTGCTGGATATCGTCATGCCCAACATGGATGGTCCGCAATTCTTGAACTCGAGTCGAACCAATACACCCATCGTAATCATGACTGGCAATAGCAAGCGTAACTTGCATGCCATTTCCAAGGATCCGCGAGTCGTCGCGGTCCTTGAAAAACCCTTCTCAGCGCAGACTATGAACAGCATCTTGCTGAAAGCAATCGAATACGAAACGGCAAGTCTTAGCGGGCGTTTGCAATTGCTTGCGGCTGATCAATCACAAGATAGTGCCCGTGGTCAGCCGTAACGATCAGGTAGAAATCCTGCCAGCCTCCGTGCTTCCCAACCCAATTCGTGATGCAATCGAATGCTCGATCACCGCTGAGCACTGCACCAATCGAATTATCAATATTGTTGGCATGATTGGCCCAATCCACGTCCCCCGCTTCCACCATTAGCCACCAGCGTTCTGATCTCGCATCCAAAACATCGAGTGCGGCTTGAGTCATGTGATGCAGCTCAGGATTCTCATTTAGATCGGCAGGCGTGTATTCTTCTGCTGCCAGCGGATTGGGATTTGCGAAACTAGGAACTGTGTCATAGTCTCCGTCCGCTGTTTGAAACGGAAGATGACCACCTTGGACCCCATAAAAACCCAGCAACCTTTTCTTTTCTTGTGCCGCAGTCGCCGCGGCTGCAAGCAATCGCTTTTTACCCGACTTTCCTGGGGTTCTGATGGCCGTTACGAATCCATCTTTTCCGCGCTGAATAGCTTCCAAGTCCGCCTTTGCAAGATAGCGATTTCCAGGCACGAAATTCTTTCCTTGAGCACCATCTTCCTTTTTAGCTTCGCCCCAACCGCAACCGATGAGCACGTCAAGCCCTTTCAGCCCACCTGGGTGATAAACAGAGGGCACACCAATCAGATCGCGGGTAATATCCTGGTAGTCACTGCGGTGAACATTACTCGCATATGCACAAGCAGGTGTAGCATGACTGATAGGCACTGACGTTACGGCCCCAACGGCAAAGCCCTTTTCTTGCAAAGTGCGTCCCAAAGGCAAGATTTCTCGTCCAGAGAAATCAACATTGATTGCGTTATTGTATGTCTTGTAGCCGCTCGTCATCGAAGTTGCGGAAGCAGCGGAGTCCGTGTAGGCATGCTTCAGGTCATCATGCTTTGCGATCAAGTAGAGTGGATCGATTCTCGCTTCTGAAATCCAAGGAACATCACCGCCAAGTCCCGCGTTGTAACCTCCCGTAGTAGCGCCGCCCGGGTTTTTGACTTGTTGAGTATTCACATCGATGTTGGTCCCATTATTGTGGGGACTGGAAACGAAACTACCAAAATCGGTTTCCACCCTGTCGTAGTCTTGAAAACTCAGACCTGTTCCGCGGCCACGGTCATATTCAACCTTCTTGGTCTTGAAGAGTGCAGCCGCCCGGGCTGTTTGCCAATCCATGCCATCGAAGACCATCAAAATGATCTTCTTCTTTCCGGATTTGATAGCCTCCATTTGCAGTCGATATACGTCGGTCTGGTCAAAGTAATTCGCATTCGGATTGTAAGTCTTCTCTGGCAACTTACCGTACAGGGACTTCAGGGCCTCCTTGCTACGGTAAACACTATTCTCTCCTGCAACCTTCCCCAAATTTCCACCGAAGACATAGGTAGGAACCAAGCGATTGGAATGCGTTATCCAACTCGAATACTGCCCCTGCTCCGGCCCCCAATGCGCCCAATCCGCCTTCCTCGAGCTGGCAGCCTTTTTTTGCATGCTGGAAATTGTTGCACCACCCCTGACCGATTGTGCGTGACTTCCTGAGGCGTCGAAAGCTGCAAGGAGAAAGAGGGCCAGCAAGTTCAATCGTCGTGTTGTATTCATGGAATCGCTACGGGGTAGTCTCAAATGGGCGGTACGGGGAAACATCCTAGACAGGCAATAGCAAGGGCTCAACGTGCCAATTCGAAAATCCTCGTTTCACGCGCGCTAATTCCCAGACAAGTAGCACTCACCCCAGCGCAGCCGTTTCGCTTCGCCAGTCGTGCCAAACTACGTTCGCATTGTCAGCAGCAGCGTTCCTCCTACAATTGGTGGATTCGCAGAAGCGCAAAGTGCCCGGGCTGAATTGCTGGATTCCCCGGTTGATAGAGAAAATGTGGTCTTTAGGCTGCTATTTCGATACTTAGAAAGAAAAACCCACATGTTCGAGTCTCTGTCGGAAGGACTACAATCTGCCTTTAAGTCGATCCGGGGCAAAGGCAAACTGACCGAAGCCAATATGCGTGATGGCCTGAAAATGGTCGAGCAGGCTATGTTGGAAGCGGACGTCAGCTATTCCGTCATCCAAGACTTTATGGACCAAGTCACCGAGCGTGCTTTGGGCCAGAAAGTCCTGCTTTCGTTGCGGCCCGAAGAAGAGCTCGTCCGGATCGTCCACGAGCAACTGGTCGAAATCCTTGGTCCAGTAGACTACAGCATTCCGCTTAAGTCTGGGGACGTCACCATCTTGATGATGTGCGGCCTGCAGGGCTCGGGGAAAACGACGACTTGCGGCAAGCTCTCTCAGCTCCTGAAGGAGCAGAAGGCTCGCCCATTTCTAGTTGCGGCTGATTTGCAGCGTCCTGCTGCTATCGAACAGCTCAAGACGCTGGGCAACCAGCTCGACGTGCCCGTTTACAGCGATCTGGAAACGCAAGATCCCATCAAGGTCTGCCAAGCTGGTGTGGCGCAAGCCAAGTCGATGGACTGCAATATCGTCATTTTGGACACGGCTGGTCGTTTGGCTATCGACGATGAGTTGATGAAGCAGCTGTCCAATATTGACAAGAAGATAAAGCCAGACCAAGTCTTCTTGGTCGTGGACGGCATGACTGGTCAAGATGCCGTGAACTCGGCCGCTGCGTTTAACGACGCTTTGGAGCTTGATGGTGTGGTCATGACCAAGCTCGACGGTGACGCTAGAGGCGGTGCATTGTTGAGCGTCAAACATGTCACCCAAGTACCGATCAAGTTTATTGGTACTGGCGAGCACATGGACGCCTTAGAGCCATTTCGCCCTGAAGGAATGGCAGGTCGAATCCTCGAATTGGGTGACATCGTAGCTGTAGCGCAAGAAGCTCACCGAATCATTGACGACAAAGAGCGTGAGAAACTGGAAGCTCAGATGGCTTCTGGAAACTTTACACTCGCCGAATTCCGCGGAGTTCTGGAAAAGATCGCCAAACCGGGCCTCATGCAGAAAATGATGGGGCTTATGCCGGGCATGGGCGACTTCAAAAAGATGATGGAGGGCGAGGAAACGGACGGCGAAGTCCGCAAGATGCTCGGCATGATCGACTCGATGACCCCCGCGGAACGCAAAAACCCGAAACTGATCGACACACCCCGTCGAAATCGGATTGCACGTGGTTCTGGTGTTGCCCCGTCGATGGTGACTGGGTTAATTAAACAGTTCGGAGTCATGGCTCCGATGATGCAAGCAGCAGCTGGTGGCGGCATGAAAGACAAAGCCGCCATGATGCAGCAAATGCAAAACGCTATGGCCGGTGGTGATCCGAACCTGGGCGGCATGAAAACCAAGAAAAGCACGGGAAAAAGGCTGTCTCCGAAAGAGAAATCCCGAATGAAGAAAGAACGGGAAAAACAACTTCGCAAGGCAAAACGCAAGAAAAAGTAGAGCTTTGTGGGGCGAACTTTGCTAGCAAGCCGAAAAGGAACGCAGAATTCGGCAAAAAGCAGTTGCGTGATTCGCGAAGAACTCAAGAATATGGCGTTCTGGAGAACCGTAGATCTCGCAAATGCCCTTGTGCTTGTTTGAGAATGGCGTTTCCCCCATCAGCATGAGCCTTTGTGCTCGTCGGGACCGAATCTGGCCCTGAAAAAGTCGTAATCAAGAAACAAATCAACACTCTGGCTCAACGCATTCGTTGTCAGACAGAAGACTGCAGGAGAAATTTGTGGCAGTTCGCATTCGTTTAAAGAAGATGGGCAGAAAGGCTCGCCCTTTTTATCGCGTTTGTGCGATGGACGCTCGTTCCCCGCGTGGCGGTAAAGTCATCGAGGAATTGGGCACTTACGACCCAATGGTTCCCGATACGGATGCCCGAGTCGTCCTCAATAAGGAGCGCATTGATTATTGGCTGGGCGTAGGCGCGCAACCGACTCCGAAGACAGGGGTATTGATCCGAAAGTATGGGACCAATGGTTCGCACCTTTCCCAGCAGCAAGCCGCCCTTGAAAAACTTAAGACTAGCAACCGTCCAGCCCCAGCAGCGCCTGCTGCTGCGGAAAAAGCCGCAACGGAAGAAGCCCCAGCTGAGGAAGCCGCACCCGCTGAGGAAGCAAGCAGCGATAGCTGAGCAAAGCCAGCCGGGCTCTTACAAATAGCCAAAATGCAAGTTCAAAGCCGCAGGTTCTTACCTGCGGCTTTTTCGTGGACTCAAGGACGCGGACCGAGCAAACGCACGGATCGTAGATCAAAGACGAAATACACTTACTTGAATCAACTTGAAAAAGTGTATTACACTGGGTTCTTCATAAAGTGGATGCAGTAGGGCGATCAGAATTTCAATCTTGGTAATACAGCCTCCCCGGAGCTGCCGGTTCCCAAACCACAATTAGCACCGATGGAATGGAGAGTGTTGTTTATGTCTCATGCATGTTACATCCTAGCTCTCAGCCTTTGTCTTTGCGCTGGGCGACTCTGCCACAATGGCTTCTCACAAGAACGACCTGCGGTCCAACGAGCAATCACCTTTGAACGCACCCCTGACGCGCCGACGGCAGAAGAGTTGGCGGAGGAAGTCATTCCCTTGCTTGTGAGACTCTTCAGCGCGAGCGAACACCCTGCAGCCTGCCGAGTGCTCATTCGCGAGTATGACGAAGATGTCTGGGAACGTGTTGCCATAGACG
>JBCCEO010000486.1:0-6533 GCA_039030255.1 Planctomycetota bacterium
CGCACCTGGGATTAACCCCAATGAGAATACAACGCTATTCTTGACCGGAGTTGGTTTTAGCGTGCATGAAACGCGAGTTATTGTGGGCGGGAAATCGGTCGATTATCGGCTGCTCAGTCGTGAATGCATGGAGATTACCGTGCCGCCGGGAGCGCACATCCTGGGTGGACCTGCAGGTAAGGATACGAGAATAGACGTTCATATCGCGACTCCCTATGGCCCGAGTAGCCACATGCTGATTCCGCAAGTCAACAAAGTGGGAGCGGTGACCGTCGATACTCGCTGGAGTCCCGGAGCTCATCAGTTCACCGGGCAAATCGTAAAGGACTCTGATGGTAAGATCGACAAAGTTCAGAACGTATCGATGAATCCAGCCCAGCCCTTGGGCGTATATGTGCCTATGGAACTTGAAGGCGCTTCACCCAAAATTAAGATGACGCTGATGATTCAGACACCACAAGGTGTCGTTCCGCTGAGTTCCAAGCCGGACGACCTGACGGCCAGCTACGATGCGACGCAAAGCGTCTATAGCGTTGCGCCGCATGATCTGGGCAGCTTGCTTACGGCCGTGCAGAAAGAGGCAGCGGCTCATTTGACGGCGGGTACGATTCCGGCAAATTCTCGGCGGATCACCTTCCTGGCCAAGGGAACTTTGGAGGTAGGAGGGAACGGGTATAGCATCAAGGGTGCAATGCCGATCACCTTGGAGTTGTACGAATAGTTGCCAATTGGTGCAAGCCTGTTTGGGGTTGGAGAGTCGGAAGCCGTAGCAGCGCTGCGCTCGTTAGGGCTACAGGTGGGTTGTTGAGTATTGGACAAGAGGGTAAATCTTATGAACCTGCGATGTAATAATTGGTTCTTGGGCATTCGGACATACGGTGCGTTGCTGGCGCTTGCCCTCGTCGGATTCAATGGCAACGCTGCTAGTGCTTGGCAGATTCCTTTGAACAAGATTGAGTTTGACCTCAAAAAACCTGACACAGTCCGAATGCATCATCGACTTGACCCGATAGTTGTGTCATCGCCCGCCTTGCCACCTTCGCCATCGAACTACCAAAACACTTATGTCCTCGCTTTACCCCCGGGAGTATCTGCGATTCCTCCAGACCTGTCCTACACACCAGTCGGTTGGCAGGTTCGATTGGAGCGATCGTCTTCAACGCCCCACGCGGATTCTATTGCACATTTGAGAAGTCTAGCGGGTCGAGTTGGTGCTGTAGAAGTCAAAGAAGCGGAAAAGGATATAACGGGTGCGATTGCGACTGTGGACAAGAAATCCACCGTTCTGGAGAACGTCGTCGACGGCAAGCTAGAGTCTTCGATCATTCGGACGAAAGAGCTTGAGAAGTTTACAACTGAGGTGGAGAACCTGCCTTCGTCTCATATGCTGGTGTTTACTTACACGGGAAGCCGGCCGCACGGTGTCTTGGATGTAAAGTACTCTTTCGATTCCCCCGAGCCTGTTAGAATCGGCTATCGTTACGAATTTCGCCCGGGTGCTCTTGGCAACTCGGTCGAGCTGTTCTTCACAATCACGAATCGATCCGCCAGTCCATGGCCAAGTCGAACTTTAGTCTACTTGAAATCAGGTTCAAAACTCTGGAGCGCTCGGGTTCAACATGCTATGCCCATTGGAGCCAACTTGCAGTTTTCCCGGAAGCTGACGATCGGATTTGAACAAGCTCTAGAACTGGAAGGAACCCCTGCAACGAAAGCGATCAGCAAGTCGGAGTGGTTGCTGGCGAGCGCAAAGCAGTACCCGGATTATCCACCCGGAGACGTGTCAGTGATGCGAAGCGATGGCAGCAGCGCTACAGGCAAGTTGAGCATCGTCAAAAAGAAAGTCAATCTACGCTTCGACTACAACAAAGACTCAGACAAGCAGTATGTCGAACTGGAGGCGAAGAACGCTAAGAGCACGAACCGACTGCTCGCCGCCGCTGGGACTTGGTTCGACGTTTGCAAAGTTTACGAATCGGCAAATACAGTCAAGAACAAGATGACCGCTGTCGATTTGACGGTGAGATACGGTACCGCCTCGGGCAATGTTCTGCATGTTCCGGGTAGTTCTGCTTCGGGCACGAAGCAAGAGGTTACAGTTGCAGCTGGCAAAGACTGGAATGAGTCCATTCTGGTTAGCAAGAAGACTTCGACGCGTTATGACGCTAGAACGCTTGAGGCGTCAGTGATCCAAGCGATGGAGAAGACAGCGGCGGGAAGGACGGAACGTGAGGCGGCAAAAAAGATTGGCAGGCTGGTCCAACAACTTGACGACTTGCTCGACAAGCGTAAGAAGCAGGCCGCCGTTCTCGTTCCTTCGGACGCGTCTGACACGATTACTTATCGACGATCTGAGATTTTCAAACGCGATACAACGGACGATGAAAAGTACGACAAGGTAGTGTTGGAGTTGATGGAATTGGCCCACGAACTACCCAATCATACTCCTGCTGAATGCAAGCTGCCTTAGGAGCGACCGCGGCCAAGATCTTGACTCGCTCGCTCGCGCGGTCGTGCTAGTATCCGATCGTCGGAAATCCTGGCATGTTTGGAATTGCAACTGAACTTCTCCACGTTGCTTGACTGCCGGGCTGTTAGAAATGCCGAATTTGCGTATCCTCTAGGCAACGAAAGCGACGGCAGTACGTTTGCTGCAAGAACGGTCGCGGTGGTCGAGTTTGCCAGAGTAGGAACCAGTCGGAATGAGTACGTTGCAAGGTCTAAAGGTTGTCATCGTTGGAGCAGGAACCGGAATGGGACGTGCGACTGCTGAGAGTTTGGCCGCAGAGGGCGCCGAGGTTTTGATCGGGGGCCGGCGCAAGAAAGTACTCGACGAAGTCGCCGAGGGGACAACGATTCGAACCAAGTCCATCGATGTGGCCGATCGCGAAAACACCAACGCTTTCTTTCAATGGGCCCATGAAGAGCTTGGACACATCGACGTGATGATGAACGCCGCCGGGATCAATATTAAGAACCGTAGCATGGCGGAAATGGATCCCGAGCAGTGGGATCAAGTGCTAGCCATCAACGCTACGGGTGCTTACAACTGTTTGCGTGCTGTCTTGCCCGACATGCGCGAGCGCAAAGATGGTTTCATCATCAATGTGACCTCCGTTGCTGGGAAGCGTGCAATCGCACTGGGTGGGATTGCCTATTCGGCCAGTAAATTTGCGATGACGTCCTTAGGGACCTGTGTCGCGAACGAAGTGGCCGAGGATGGTGTCCGCATTACCAATGTTTATCCCGGTGAAGTAAATACACCGCTTTTGGAACAGAGGCCTGCACCTGTTAGCGACGAGCACAAACAGCGGATTTTGCAACCCGAGCATGTTGCGGCTGCAATGGTGTCGCTGATCAAATTGCCGAAAGAAGTACACATTCCAGAGTTAGTCATCAAGCCACTGTCGCAAGGATGGTATTAAGTGGTTCCGGTTTCAGTTTTTACAGACTGCAGTTTCTGGTGCGCGGTCGCTTTATGTTTGAGTAATTACATTCGGGTTCGGGAAAATCAGCGTTTTACTCTGCGCAGATTACAAGCACGAAGCGCGAACAAGTCAAGATTTGTTCTGATTGGCAAACGATTGAGTTTCATTTCATTTGCTTGCGCCCGCCCTCTTATTGTTCACTCGCTTGCGCCCATTCGCCTCGTGCTCGTATGAGTCCGAAATGCGCAAGTTGTAAACTCTGATTTACACCGCCTGGAATTGGAGGCTTTCCATGCCGCCTGCTTCAGATGTGATACAATGTGTTGGCCAGTTTTTGATTGGCCAATTATTCTCTGATCGATTTTGTCCTTCCTTCGGCGATCAGTTGCATCACAAGTAACAGAGGATTTCGCTGGAAAACGAGAAATGTCCGAGTTTTCAACTACTTGCCCCCTTTGTGCTGCAAAGTTCAAGAGCAGCAAAGATCTCACCGGAAAACATCTGACCTGCCCCCAGTGTGGCCATTCCTACGTGGCGACGCGCACGAGTCTCGGGCCTTTGGCAGGGGGCAAGCAGGAATTGGAGGATGACCTCGATTCCGCTGAGCTTGTTGAGGACTTTGTTGATGAGCCAGGAGAGCCAGAAGTTGCCGAGTTGATAGAAGAGTATGTGGACGACTTAGTGGATGAGATTCCGGTGGTTGAGGAGGCTGTTGAACTGGCCGAAGGGGACTTGGTCGACGGAGGCGAACTTGTCGAGATGGAAGATTTTCCAAATGTCGGCTCGCCAATAGGTGCCGACGCGCTCGATCTGCAGCAGCCTAGCGCTGATTCGCTAGTGCCCCCATCTCCGCCGCTGGCTGATTTCAACAGTGATCCGCTGGGTGTTCCAGTTGGGGCAGGCTCGCAGCCAGTAGCGAACACCGGTGCCTACGCTCCCAAAATGAAAACGGAACCTGTCGAGCAGAAAAAAGACCCCCGATTTTCCATAGCCATGTTTGCTGGCGGTGGGGCAATCGGTTTCTTAGTAGTTGCCGGATTAATGCTGGCGATATGGAGTTTTGTGGCGGAAGATGACGGTCCCGAGTTAGCGGACAACGTGAAGCCCGACAGCAATGTTCCGCGCACGGAATTGAATCGACTTAACATTGACGAACAGATTGATCAATGGACTCAAAAGCAGCGAGGAGCACCAGGGCCTCCGGAGCACATGTTGCAAGGCGATGAAAATTCCGGAAGTGCACCAAGCTCTAAAAGTTCTGTCAGCGATACTCAGAATTCAAGCTCTACGGCGAATTCTTCGGCCAACTCGAATGCAGCCTCCGGGTCGGATTCAAGTTCTTCGCCGAATTCAAACGTCGCTGCGCTGAGTCGTCAGCAGCGGACGAAATCCACGGAGACAACGCTGAAGCAAATGCCCGGCGAGCCGTGGGATGCCTATCAGAATCGTCTTAAGGCTTGGAAGAATCGCGCGAGTGTGGCGAACGCGGAGATGAAGCCGAAATCTCCGCCCACAAACGAGCCCGTTCCCAAGACTTACGAAGGACGCTTGGCCCGGGCGGCCGATTATGAAAGAACGGAAGTCTACGTGTCCTTTGACTGGGAGGACTTCGAAAACAAGAGTGGTTGGATAGCCGATGGGCCTGGGATTCAGAATGCAAAGATTTCCAATTCTCCGTCGGTGGTGTCGAACAGATTCAGTCCTTTTGCCCCGACGCAAATCGCCAAAGAGCCCTTGGACAAAAAGAAAGGTTACGAGCTAACGAAAGTTGATTTGGCGAATCTCGGGATTCCCTGGCAAGTAGATCAGGTGCAGGACGGCAAGGAGCTGATTCATTCCAAGTCGGAAACGGGCTCGACTCGAGTCTTTCGGCTGCGTTCTTTTGCATCGCCGCACGTGCCTGAAGACTACGAGAAAAGACGTGGTCAAATAGAGTTTAGTCACCATCAACTCAGCCGAGTCCTTTGGTCAGCCAGTGGCGATACGCTCTTTGTGATGAGTGGTAATCCTGAGGCAGGTACTGCCGCGGGCAAAAAGAATCCAACTGCCGAGGCCCAAGGGCCAAGACGTTTGCTCAAGATCAATCCTCGGACCTGGGAGATTGAAAAACGCGTTGTACCCGGGCTGTTTCACATAGACGACATTGGCCGTTGCCCAGAGGGTTTACTATGTCTGATTTCTGATGGCGCGACTAGCGGTGCTCGTCGAATGCGAGCCGAGACCAGTAAGAAGCCTCTTTGGTTTCCGATACTCCAAGGAAAAAACTATGGCTCCGTTTTGGCTGTCTTGGATGAAGATTCGCTAGAGGTCAAAAAGGCATGGTCACTGCCGAGGACGCACCGCATTGCGGGTTCATTGGAATCAAACTACGTGCGGACGCTGTATAACTCGCGCTATTCCGCGACTCTCGACGTATCTAGCGGTGAAGTTATTGATCTCGATCGTTTCACAGACAACGTGGTTTCACTTCAGTATTCTGACGATGGGAAACGCCTGTGGTGGGGGCGTTACAGACAAATGTCGCGCTATACTTCGGACGCGTCAATCATGACAGATTTGGTGACGACGGACAAATCAGTACTTGGATTTACACCGGATTACTCCGAAATTGTAATGGAGAAAAAGGGCGTGCCAACGCCACTCGATTTTGATAAGGATGAAGATTTCGAGGAATATGCTTCTTCTCCAAGTTGGTATGGAGTCTATGCGTTCTTACCCAAGAAGCACCAATTCCTAGCCTACAGCAGCAATGATGGCGATTTGGGGCCGATGTTGAAGCTTTTCGCTGGAGACCAAGACTTCCAAGTTCACTTTCAAGATTCACGGGGCCAGAACGCGCTTCCTATGACTTCTTCTGATGTGAAAGGGAAGTTGCTCAAGGAATTTTCTGACAACGAGCTTCATGTCTCTCCAGATGAGAGGGGCGTTTTGGTGGTCAATCCTTCTTATGCCCTGTGGGTAGAATCCGATTTGGAAGCCGATAGTTGGCCGGATCTGAGAAAACGTTCCAAGCAGCCAGCTCCAAATCAGAAGACCGAACCTGAGCAAACCGACTCGCCGGCGCAGCAAATTGTCAAAGATCTGCAAGACACAAGAGCGGGAGAC
>JBCCEO010000487.1:0-6533 GCA_039030255.1 Planctomycetota bacterium
ACCGACAATGGTCCGTGGCTGAGCTATGGTGATCATGCTGGATCGGCAGCGCCGCTGCGAGAAGGCAAAGGCACGATGTGGGAAGGCGGCTGTCGCGTGCCAACGGTGATGTGGTGGCCTAGCAAGATTCCTGCTAACACGAAGTGCGACGAACTTGCCTCAACGATAGACATTTTGCCGACGGTTGCGTCGCTGATTGATGCGGAATTGCCTGATCATAAAATCGACGGGAAGGACATCCGGCCTCTGCTGTTCGCTGAAAATGGAGCTCAGTCCCCGCACGAGTATTTTTATCATTACTACGGTGGTGGCCAGCTTCAAGCGGTTCGTGATCGCGAGTGGAAATTGTTCTTTCCACACAAGTATCGCACCATGGCCGGCAAGCCAGGCGGAACAGGCGGGATTCCCAATAAATATTCTCAGGCGAGCACTGGAGTCGAACTTTACAACCTGAAGCAAGACGTTAGCGAGACAAAGGACGTTGCCGCCGAGCATCCAGAAATCGTCTTGCGACTCAAGGCGGCTGCAGACGTTGCCCGAGCCGAGTTAGGCGACAAGCTGACAAAGAAAACAGGCAGTGGAACCCGAGCCATCGGTAGGCTTGGCCCAGGAGACAAATTGCTAGTCGATTAAGCAATCTGGCTAGCCGTTTTGATTTGCCAGTACCATTTCGATTTGCCGAAAATGCCCTTTGTCCTCAATGGTCTTGCTTAAGCTTGGGATCTCCTCAAGCTTGTGCCGGGCGAAGGGAAGAAGCCCAGCGTCGATCAACACGGGGATTTCGCTAAAACTCAAATGCGTTAGAAGCCCAAGCTCAAAAAAAGAAGAGGCGAGTTGTCCACCGCCGAGTAACCAAACGTGACGGTAACCCTTAGAGGTAACGTCCTGCATCACGTCCGCGACCGATGCCGCAAATGTAAGATTCGCGCCGGGCATTCGTTCCAGCGTTCTGGTGGTGCAAACATAAGTATGTTTGTCCTCGTAAGGCCAACTTCCATATTCGAAGACAAAATCGTAGGTCTTTCTACCCATCACAAGTGCATCGGCATCGGCAAAAAGCTCAGCCAATCCGGACTCTTCTGGATTGACCGAAGATTCTTCCAGCCAGGATACATCGCCATCTTCGCGCGCAATAAAACCATCGCGGCTGATCGCGGCACAGTAGGTGATCTTGATGGTGGTTCTTGAAGTCATTTCAATCAAGTCCTGCAGCAAGTGCTCAACGACTATAAGCGTCAGTGCGCAAGCCGCGCAATCCCTCCTGGCCCGAACGAGCACCCGACCTTATGGCAATTCATGACCAAGCAGCTCGCCCCTGTTACCGATGGAACTATGCAGTTGTAGCCCGACTTCTAAGTAATCCTTAGGCCCCATCGGTTTAGCTTACCAGTATCCTGGCTGACAAGGTCGGCGACTTTGAGCGTCCAGTTGCCTGCAGCGGGTTGATTCACAAAACTGGCGAGTCCAGGAATATCGCTTGGCGTGTACTTTCGCCTGAGGTTATCGGTCCCTTCACCAATTTGGTCATGAAGCACTACAGAGCTCCCGCTGCCATTATCCAGGGTAATCTGCAAGTCACCGATAAACGTGTGAGTAATATCCACGGACACCTCGATTCCACCAATTGCTCTGGGGTCCGAAATGCGTATGCTGTCCGTGACTCCGTCGGGATCAGCATCGGCAATGGAAAGTCCCGCGTCTGATTCGACTTCTAAAGCGTCGCTTTGCGCGATCGTCGCGTGCAAACGCCAGGACTTGAGTGTGCCGGTGTCGGCAGGAGCACGGTCGGCTACTTCCAGCGACCAAACGCCTTGGATACTCTCGCCCGTAAGAGAGCTTAACGCCGCTAGGTTGGTGACGTCGTACGAGACTGACAAGTCGTCGCGACCGCCGCCTTCGCGATCATGCAACAGCACTCGAGTCCCCGATGGGCTGACGAGTCGGACTTCCAAATCGCCGCGGAAACTGTGTTTGATGTCCACCGCCACTTCGAGTGATTGAATGGTGCCCGCTTCCCGAATCTCAACGCGACTGACGACTCCCGTGGAGGTGTTGTCAGGGATGTCCAATGCCACCGTTGAGCTTGCGCTAACGCTTGCGGGTGGTCGTCCGATAGCTCGTTGCACTGCGTCCAGCGCATCCACACGGCCATGTCCAAACCAGGGACTCCAGGTTCCATCGGCAAGTCCATTGTTCTGAAATGCACCCGAATCGAAGGGAGAGACGGGAGAAACGTCCCAGCTAGTGTCGCGATCAAAAGAAGCTGGTTGCGTCTTTGGCCAATCGGTCATATTCAGGTCCTTCGAAGCGGTTTGCTTCAGGAGACTGATGACTTCCAAAGCCGTTAGGTCCGGGTTGGCGGAGATGACAAGGGCCGCGATACCAGCGACCAGTGGAGTAGCGCTAGATGTCCCGCCAAAGATGCTCGTCACACGATCAACCCCCTTGGCCGTCGTGATTCCAAAGCCCGGCAGCCGCAAGCGATGGTACGTGTGGGAATTGCTACTTGGCGCCGTGATGTCTATTCCCGTGCCATAATTCGAATAATGGGAACGCTGGGCAGTGCTCGCTAGGGCGGCCACCTGCATGTTTCCAGGAATACCCACCAGTTCGTTCACGAATGTACGAGCGGTTCGAACCCCGACCCAGAACGGCCCAGATGGATCCACCCCGCTATCGAAGGGAATGTCTTGAGTCGAAGTATGATGCACGGGACAGTTCTCGTTTCCTGCGGCCCAGAGGAACACCACTCCTTTTCCACGACGCCCACCGGTGGCAGCCATCTCGCGAATCAGCCTTTTGGTTGCAGTCGCCCAACGCGTGATTGGCCGTCCACCCCAAGAATTTGAAATGATGTCAACGCGGCTATCCAAGTAGCGAAAGGCCGTCCGCACTTTAGAATCGCTGATGAACAGACGCGGACCACTGGACTCCCACTTGATTGGCGCCAGTCGACAACCCGAGGCGGCTCCAACGGTTGCTTCGGAGTCCACCTCTGCTGCGATCACGCCGCTGCACGAAGTACCATGGTCGGCCCCTGCCTCGTACATTTTTGCGGGCTGCGCTCCGGCGTCGCCGCGACGGAGCAATGTGTTGCCTTCGAAGTAGCCCCAGCCGGAGAATTTGCCTGCCGAATTAAAATCGGGGTGATCAAGCTGGCAGCCGTCGTCCGTTACACCAATCGCAACATCGCTACTGCCAAAGTTGCCCAGCAGTTGCCAAGCCTCTTCACAGCGTACGGAAGCTCGTGGATCATAGTCGGTGGAGGCGTCCATGCGACGATGCAAATGCCACTGTTGGTCGTAGAAAGGATCGTCTGGCAAGGTCACCTGAGATTTTTCGACCGAGAAATTGAGATCGTGGTCCACGGACTCAACGCTATCCTCGTCCTCATGCAGTTTTACAACCAATTTCACTGGGTTCATGCCAGTATCGTTGGTGAGGCGTAGCAGAAACTCGTTGTCCGACCATTCTTCGACGATTTGCAACGCGTACTTTGCCAGGAATTCGCCAAGTTCTTCGACGGACGGCGTTTGCTTGAAAGTGACAATGATTCGGTCGGTAATCAAAAAGTCATCGCCCGTTTCGACGCTGCGATAGCCATGGTGCGTTGGGGCCAGCTCGCGAGCGGCCTTCATTAAAGATTCTAGCTTAGTGCTCGAACAGCTAACGCGGGTGGAACTGCCGGAGACGCGTTGGTTCGTCGACATCGACTCAGGTAGATCCTTGGGCAATTGTCGGACGACAAAGCGATCCGTTTCCTTTTGCAATTCGAGTTTCGTACCGTCACGATACGTGTAGATGCCCGGTTTTTTCCTGGTTGTGTTCTTCTTGGTGGCGCGTTTCTTTGCCATGCGTTGTTGCCTTTTCTAGCTGAGAATCATGAAGCAATGGGAAAGGGCAGATCGCTTTCTTTCCCGAGCAAGGGTCGGGGGCTCTCGAGCTACGGTAAACCACTAGCTCCAATGGTATGAGCATACCACAAGAAAGAGCTGATGTGGCTTTCGGGTAACCGTGAGGCTTTTCGTGGTTGGGGCGGGAGAACGCGGGTGTCGAACGAAAACTATTGCTCGCTGTTTTTACGCGACGAGGCAGTAAGAATGGTGGCTCGATGCGAAGTTAGAACCTGAGGGGATCATACGTGCTCAAAGTGTTCGAGACGAGCGGCAAACGGTCAATCGAATCAGATTGACAAACCAGAATTAAATGCGGGGTACATAACGGGCCATGAACGCATATGCGAGCAATAAAACTACGAATTGCGGGAAGCCGCTTTTGCACTCTTGGGGAAGCTTGCATTTGCAGATTTTCGACGCACCAGGATTCTTTTTCCGGCCGGTTTACGCCAAGGTAAGTATAAGGATCGTTGATGAAGACACTTGTTTCCTGTTGACCAAGGAGGTGTATTTTTTAGAATCCGCTTCACAAGTTTTATTTGACAGCTAGTACCGACCTCAAGGAGGAGACCGGTTCATCATGAATGTATCAATAGACGAGATTCGAGCCCTTCGTGAAATCCTCAATCAGCATCGCCTTGAGCATGAAAAGATGGTCACTAGAATGCAGTTGCTTCGCGACAAGAGTCGGCAAATGCGGTTGAACGCAATCCGACTTCAGTCGGAGAATCTGGGCAGTAGCGGCGCATTGCAGGAATTCGAATCTTCTCGTTTTACAGTTTGCATTGACTAGCCTTTCAGCATCGCCAAGATCATAGTTTAAATTCTCGATTCGCCCAATGTGCTCCTCATAGAGCCTCAAGCTCTGTGTGTCCATAGCGCGTCAAAAGTGCTGGAACATATATTTTCGTCAAGATGTATTCACGCTGACGCAGGTTTCTGTTTGCATCGTTATTCTTTTTGCCTCCTAGGCAAGACGAATTCCCCGCCATCCTCGGTTCTTAGGACTCGAGGCAATAACGATGTGATATAATCACGGCAATTCTTTGCGGCGGTTATTGCGACTTGTTTTCGTAGTTCATTTGCGAGGGCTTTCACTTCGGCGTCCAAAGCTCGTCTAGTGTTTGCCATGGGAATGGGTTGTCGAGGCTGGAGGAATCATGAGAGATCTTCGCGCTTCAGCAGAGTCTGAGACGGTTCCAATTGTTGGGATTGGTGCCTCGGCTGGTGGGCTGAAAAGCATTGAATTGATGCTTGATAACCTTCCAAATGGAACGGGCCTCGCGTTCGTAATTATTCAACATCTCTCGCCCGACTTCCGCAGTTTGATGCCAGAGATCCTCGCTCGCCACACGGAAATGGACGTTTGTTTGGCAACGCAGGAATCAACCATAGAGGCGAACCACGTTTACGTAATTCCGCCTGGCAAGGAGTTACGGTGCTTTGGCCACACTTTGGCAATTACCGATTTGCCGTCTGGATTGAGCCGACCGATCGATACCTTTTTTACATCATTGGCCAAGAATTCTGGGGTGCCCTGCGCTGGAATTATTCTGTCTGGGACTGGTAGCGACGGTACGCTTGGAATTGAGGCCATTCATCAGAATGGTGGTTTTACGATCGTGGAAACTGGAGATTCTGCAGAGTTCGACGGGATGCCTCTTAGTGCTGAACGTACTGGCTGTGTTGATCTTGTTTTACCTCCAGAGAAGATTCCGGATGCACTGGAGTGTTTTAATGGCAAGCCGAAAGCTTTGGCAAATTGCAGCCAAAGAGAAAGTGGTCTACAGGGCATGGAGTTAATATTTGCCCTGCTCGAAAAACAATTCGGTTTACAGTTCGAACATTACAAGCCAAGCACAATTACGCGGAGAGTGGGGCGTCGACAGCAGTTCAAGGAATTCCAAAGTATTATTGAATATGCGGAGTACTTGAGAGATGATTTTTCGGAGTTGGACAATCTTTTTCACGATCTATTGATTGGTGTTACAAAGTTCTTTCGAGATGAACAGGCTTTCAATATCTTGGAGAATTCTCTTCGTGAGAAACTGGTTCAGCTACCGGAAGATGAGCCTTTTCGAGCGTGGAGTATTGGTTGTGCGACCGGGGAAGAACCGTATTCCTTGGCAATGATCTTGAGCGATTTGATGCAACAGCTGGACCGCAGGTTTGTGGTGAAGATTTTCGCGACAGATGTGCACCAACGCTCTTTGGAGGCTGCTGCTAAGGGAGTGTTTGATGCTGAAGCGGTCGAGTTTGTATCCGCTAGCCGTAAAGCACGATATTTTGATGAACTGGAAGATGGAAGCTTCTGCGTCAAACCATTTTTGCGAAGAATGGTTGTATTTGCACAACACGATGCGATTGAAGATGCTTCCTTCACTAGGCTGCAGTTGGTTTCTTGTCGCAACGTATTGATCTATTTCGGTAGTTCGGCTCAAGAATCGGCGCTCGCAGCGATCCATTTTTCCTTGGTGAAGCACGGCATATTGTTCCTCGGCCCCAGCGAGTCACTAGGCAACTTGGAGACCGAGTATGTTCCTTTGGAGCGACAATGGAGGATTTATGAAAAGATGACAGATCGAAGTGGTCTCAATGTTCGTGTGAAGCGGATTCGGAATGTAGATTCTGCTGCAC
>JBCCEO010000488.1:0-6526 GCA_039030255.1 Planctomycetota bacterium
AGCCGAACCGAGACCGTCGGACTGAAGCTGCAAGGCTTCAGTATTTCGCTCTCGCCGTGAGACTCTCCTGAAATTTGCCAGTTCAAGGAAAATACCCGTGCATTTAACACTTTTTCTAACCTTGCTCACTTCCGTTCTCGTCTGCGCCAGCTCACTTGGCTCAGAGTCGGCCCCTGTGCCCGATGCCGCCTATGGACGGATAGAGCTACAAGAACCGCTCCCCGATCACGTGAAAATACACGCGAATTGGTTGCACGACAAAGCAAACGGATTTCGAATCTTGGTTCCACCGATGTCGAAAGTTCATTGTCCTAAAAAGCCGATTGCAAAAGGGGCTTCCCAAATCCTCTTGCGAATCGAGCCGTTCGACATGCTTGATCTGGAAATAGGGTTGATCCCCAAAAGCATCAAGGGAAAGCAACTCACCGCAGAGCGGATTCTAGATTCCATTGCTGCAGATGAAAAAACAGACATCATCCGCAAGGACTCTACCATGGGAACGTCCTGGATCGGTCGTGGCTATCGCACTCTAGGCAAAAATGCGCCGCCGCAATCAATGACCATGCTCGCGTCAAAATCCAATGAGAGTTTTGTGTTCGCGAGAATTCGCTCTCGTTTTCCATTGGAACTACGAACTGCACTGGCAATCCTCGATTCATTCAAGTTCGTTGAAGCAGACTTGCGTCTGGAGAAGGTTCTCACCATGCGAGAATCCGATGAACCCCAAACCGAATTTGTGCCCAAGCGGAAAATGAGAGCCTGGTTCGAGAACGATCGGCCCAACGGTTTGGTGACTCACGAAGACTACCAGGGACGTCGCGTCTACTCACTGACCTGGCTAAACGGACAACAGTCAGGATTGGAGATCATGCATTGGCCAACTGGTGAAGTCTATCGATTGGGTTTGTTTGAGTATGGTAAGGCGCAAGCCCAGCGACTTACGTTCTATAAGACAGGGGAATTGCACTCGACGATCGAGGTTCAAAATGGAGTACGGGAAGGCAACTATTGCGTATACTACCGCAACGGAAACCTATCGGATGTCGTGAAGCTGAAGAATGGCCTTCGTCATGGTGTCAGCCTGCACTATCTTCCGGATGGACGCCTTCTGGGAAGGACCCACTATGACAGAGGTCAAGAAGTTGGAGAAGAAGTGCTCTTGCAAATCGGCCAAGCTGAACACGATGCTGCTGCAGAGAGTATTCCAGACCCACATGTAGTTTGGAATGTCTCTCGGTAACGTCGAGGTTTAACCTCGTCCTTTCTCGAGACTACAAGAACAGCACTGTATAAAGTATCGATCCTCCGGGGAGAAGTAATGAACGCACGTAACTCAAGTTTAACAATTTGCCTGCTACTATGGCTTGTATTTTTCTGGCAAGGCATTGTGTCTTCGCAAGTCGTGTCGGCTGACTCGAGTGGATTCGACAGCCTGCGTCCAGCAAATATTTCCTTCGAGAATTTACCAATCAATGCGCCCCCAAACTTAGTTGCGGTCATCCCGTCGGAAGGCAGGAATTTTATATTGTCACCCGATGATCGCTGGCTGCTTCTCTCTGAAGGTTCTCTGTCCCAGGGCTTTGGACAGATCTTGAATGTGAGAAAACTGAAATTGATTGATACAAAAACATGGCAGCAGGTCGCTTTTTCTCCCGCAAAGGCGGGGAGGGATTCGCCCTACCAATTTCGTGCAGTCTTCAGTCCCAACGGGCAGTTGATGTTTACTGCTTCTTCGTCAAATTCGACGTGGGAACACAGTTTACAACTGTGGGACATGAGTGGGGCACTACCAAGACTTATTGCGTTTTTCCATATTAGTAGTCGACTCGATAAAGAGGTTTTTCGGTCTTGGCGACACCTTAGCTACTCCGGTTCCCGGACGAATATCGTGTCGAACAGCGGGAGGATTCTGATTTCTTCTCGAGATCGAACAGCCCTGCTGTCGGTGGAGGGAGACCAACTAGTGATTGATGTGGATGCTCCGGTAGGCGGAGAGCTCGTCACTGTGTCAGAGGATTTTGAGAGAGTTTCGTTCCTGAAGAAATCCGGTGAACTTTGGGGGTACGAGGTCAACTCGGATACATTGACTGGGATCCGAAAGACCAAAATTGCTCAGGCGACTGGCGGTGGCCGAATCGACTTCGATAACGCGTCGGTAGATCCTTCCGGCCTCGCACTCTTGGCCACCGACAGCAAACGTGGCGCATGCTTCTGGTCGCGTTTAGGGCAAGAGTCATCGAAAGCACATATCCTGCCAGATCCCCTGTCGCGGCCTGAGCAGAGAAAGATTTACGGTCGACGCGCGCTATCGGCAGACGGTGGTCACTTTACTCTGACCGATTCAGATGGAGAGCAGACAGTCACCGACGTCTACGACCAGTCGGGTACACGAGTACTGACGTTCTCACATGAATTACCAGTTGAGTACAACGTCCGAGTCTTACCCAGTAGCGATTGTGGATATCTGCTAGTTAGCGATCACGATGACACGACTGGCTATCGCCTGCTTATTTATAGAGTTGGTGAGCAATAGGCGTCGGATGGTACTATGGACAGGCGAGCGATCGCGACCGGTGGAAGGTGCGATCTATTGTGGATAACCCAAACTCGAAGCAAGAAAGCCATCGTCCGTCCTCTCGCCTCGAGCGTGTGGACCAAGCCTGTGACGAGTACGGACGTCAATGGAACGCGGGAGCATCTCCAAAGATAGAGTCCTTCATTGCGAACGCAATTGCGAATGATCGTCGACTTTTGCTGAGGCACTTGCTTGCCTTGGACCTGAGCCTGCGTAGCGAATCCGGCGAGGTATTTGATCCTGAAGATTACAAGAGTCGATTTGTTAATGAAGTAGATCTTATCGATTCTGTTATCGGCAATTTCTTGAATCGGGAACAAAAGGCAGACGCTTGCAAAGACCGCAGTCCGACCGGGAAATCTACTGGCGCCGAGACGACATGTGAGGAAGTCCCTAGTGCGATCGGACGCAATGACCGCCACAAAATCATCCAATTGTATGCATAAGCTTATTCCTCGTCCTGTGAGAGCTTTTCCCGAATGATCGCCAACTTGCGTTCCACGGTGGCAATGGAAACATTGGCCTGCTTGCTGATCTCCCGATTCATAAAGCCTTGCATTTTCAGGATGGCGATTTGGCGAAGCTGATCGTTAAGACTCCCAAGGATTTCATTCACGGTGATCCCGAATTGATCAATAAACTCTGGCGTTGGCTCTTTGCCAGCGATTCCGTTGATGCCTTGCGGCATTTTATCGTCCGCTTTCAAAAAGACGGATTCGCCATGCACTTTGCCACCACCTCTCTTTTTCGAGGTTTGTCGACGAACTTCATTGAGGGCTCGTCGTTCCGTAATTTGCGCCAAACGATTCCATAGGTCCTCACGCCCTTCAAGTTCGGGAAACCGACCTTCTTCGAGACTCTTGAAGCACTCGGCGATCGCAATCGATGCAACGTCTTCTTCACTCGTAACGCGTCGAAACTTTGCGTTGATCCGGTTATGAGCAAGCCGGACCAACCTAGAATAGAACCGCTTCCAAAGCTCATCGGCTCCCTCGCGGTTGCCTTCTCGCATTTGATTCATGTAGTAAGTAACCGAACCTTCTAAGTCTTCTTGCATTTTCCTTTCCTGGGTTCAAAAAGAACGACCTCGATGTGGCTGATCTCCTCGCATCGTTCGCGTGAGATTCCACCACTGTAGATTGGAATCCAGACAACGAAAGCTTGCAACTTGGGAACCAGCCCGAGTTCCAGAGATCTTTGAGTTGATTAGGTCAGAGAAAGCTCTGATTGCTCGAGCGGCATACGAAAATCTAGGCCGACTGAGAAGGTCGCTCGCATTCGACGACAGCCTGCAGCTCCTGGGTGCAAGCGAGTCTGGTTGCACCTTTGAAAATCGCAGGAAAAGATCGCCAGGATGTGAGGGAATCTTCAAATAGCTCGGGACTGGTCAACAGGTGGGAATCGACTCCCAGCGGTTTTGGTAACTCGGCCACATTGAACCATTTCTCACATTCTTTCATTTGGAGCACACAGAATGTTCAGCAAAAGATCAAGCCAATCTCGTAGAAACAAGCCCAATCGATTTCTCTCGTGCGAAAACTTGGAAGAGCGGCGCCTACTTGCAGCAGATGTTACGAACGGGGTCCTAACGATTCAGTCTGAGCCACAAGCAAGGGCGGTCCCTCAAACTGTAGTTTCCCAGAGCAACCATCACATTACGGTTCGGCAAAACCAAAGCGTCATGCCCTTCCCCAGAAACCAGGTTCGAAAGATCGTTTTTCATGGAACAGAAAAGAAGGATGTTTTCGATAACCGCACGAACGTTTCTGCAACCGTTTTTGGCAAGGGAGGAAACGATATCCTTTACGCCGGTGCAGCTCATGATGTGATCTTTGGCGGATCTGGAAATGACAGAATCATCTTCCATCGCGGTGGCGGAGTTGCGTACGGACAAGCTGGGGCAGACTTGATTTCGGCCCAAAACACGGACAATCGCATCAGGGCCTATGGCGGTAAAGGGAGAGATAGAATCTTTGGCGGAAACCTCGCCGATAGACTGTATGGTGGAAGTGGGAACGACACGGTAAGCGGGGGAAAGGGCAATGACATTGTGTCTGGAGGCGGCGGCAATGATCATCTCTGGGACGGTGACGGAAGAGACATCGTGCTGGGTGGCGGCGGCGTTGACCAGTTCTATATGGACTACGGGAACAGAGACGATGGAGACCTCGATAGGATTAGTTTTGGCGGTTGGGCACAACTTAAAAACGAAGCGCACTTTGCCACAGACTACTGGTTCAGCATTAACGGAAAGCTAAACGAGGGGGACTATCGGTAGTTCACCTCGAAACCGCATGATCTGACGACTTATACAAGAGTCGTTTGGCTTGCATCAAAGCAACCGCTGCAACGTCGGCGGTCGCCCCGGCGCAGCAAGGCTATCCATGCCAACAATTTCCCGCTCAATATGAAAGACTCGAACAATACTGCAACTGCGTGTACTTTGGATGTGCTTTACATGGCACTCTAGAGCCTGATGGCGGTCCTTGAACACTTGGTTTGCACTGGGGCTGCATTGGTTTTGGATTGCAATCTCTTCCTAGAACGGAAGTTAGAGCAATGCCATGTTGTTTTTGAATTGTATCCACGCTGCACTTTGTCCCACCTGAAATTGCGAAAGATGTTGGGCGTCTATGAACACAAGCTAGTCTCCATTGGGTTGCCTATCAGTGAGCGTGCGGTAAAATGCGATAGTAGCATTCTTGAGCGTAGGAAAGTCGAGTGCGTCGTCGACACTGGATTCAATGGATTCTTGTCTCTGCCTATGCCGCTAGTCAGTCAACTTGGCCTCAAGCTTGGAGCGGGACAGAGTGGCATCACGGGGGCCGTCAAGTCTGGTTACTTTGACGCAGTTCGGACAACCATCCTCTGGTTGGACGAAGAAAAAAGCTTCCAAGCTCAGGTTCTTGATGAAGAACTATTGGCAGCCGAATGCTACGTGGCCTTCGTATGGAGGCTGATTGGATTTCTAATGGAGTGCTCCGCCTGCGGCGTTTGCAGCCTTGCTAGATGCTCGCAGACGCGAGGTTCGGATTGATTCATAAGGGCCACAACTTGCTAACAATAATGCTACTCAAGTTGCACGCGACGCTTGACAAAGCGGCAGGGCCCGCTAGCCATGACCGAGCCTTGAAAAACTGAGCGAATTTTTCGCCTCCTGCGCAGCAGTGCCGATTCGAGTGCGTTCTTTATGTATTCGAACACCATTGGGAGAAGTACATTGAGAGATCGCTGGCTTTCGCTTGAGCTGCTCGCAGCTCGTCGCGTTTTAACTGCAGGTTTGGCAGAGTACCAGCCACCAACTAGCACATCCCCGGCCGGACAAATGCTTCTCGAGCTGTTTCTCACACTTCGCTTTTTGAGGCGACTGCTTGCCATCTGAAAGCAGGAAGTCCGCTGGATCAACTTCCTCGGGGACTTCTTGCGTTCCAAGCTCGACTCGTCGCAGGTTGTCTTCAAGCCGTAGCAAGCTTGAGATTGCGACCTTCTCCAGACGTGTATGGAGCGATCGTGTGTAGCGCTGCCCGTCGTAGCGGAAGATGACGCGGAAGGATTTACCTCGTTTTTCGATACTAGCCATGACCGAATTATTACGATGGAATACGGAAGAGGCTAGCGATACAAAATCAATGCAAGACCAGCGATGTTCCCACCTAGGGGGTGGTGGCGCTTGGATTTTGGGAACACGCTATTTGGCAAACCCAAGAGAAACCAGTGCGGATGAGAGGATTTGAACCTCCACGTCCTGTAAGGGACACTAGGACCTGAACCTAGCGCGTCTGCCAATTCCGCCACATCCGCATCGGAAAACGAATTATATCAATTGCTAGGGCTTCGCGAAGGGGGCGGTCAACGTGACTTCGCTTCGCAGCATCCGATCGCGGATTTCTCAATTAACGATGGCAAGCTTTACAGGAGTTCAAATCTCAGAAAGAACAGGACAAGCTTTAG
>JBCCEO010000489.1:0-6495 GCA_039030255.1 Planctomycetota bacterium
CAACCGCTACAACGTAATTTGGATCTGGCTCGTGAGCAAACTCTGCCGCACGCACCGTCTCTCCACCGTCACTGCTGCGTCCAAGGACAGTGGCCAGCGGAACTTGATTTCGCCGGAACACGAAGGACTCAACGCCATGACGAGAGAAAACATGGACGTTTTCGGGAAGCTTGACCGAGTCGGGCCAAAATTCTGGATCATCGACGCTACCGCCGGCCCAATACACTTCTATGTCACGCTGTCGCAGCGTTTCGAATTGTTCTAAGAGGAATGCGACGCCTTGAGCACCCGAAGAGGACAAGTTAACCAAATCCCCGGCAAGCACTATAAAGTCAACATTCTCCAGAATCGCGTGCTCGAAAACCGCTTCTGCGGCCTTCCATGGTGCCTCTACCAGAGCTTTCTTCAAATGCTCCGGCAAATCATAAATGTCATGCATCGGACGATCTAAATGAAAGTCACTCGCATGAATGAAGCGAAAAGATTCCTTCGCCATGACATAGCCTTCCTTGGTTTGGGTCACGCACTCAGCTGCCGGGACTAAAGTGAACGTCTTGTCCTAAAGCGAGCTCGGATACGCTGCATTGCAGGAATAGTTGCAGCTAGTATCGCGCAGGGTGGATCATCCACCTCTGGCGAGTTTAAGGGAAATGTTCAAGTTTTGCCAAGTTCGTTTCTAGCCGCTCCCAGCAAATGCTTCAATTGGCGGCACATTTGAAGGATAAATCCCCAAAACCGCCGCCCGAGATGCTAGCAATAGGACTATCGAATGTTCCCCACAAACCAACCCGCAAGCGTCGAAATCTGCAGACGGGAATTTTCTCAAAAGCCAACCAAGGATAACCGGCTTTCTCCGAACGCTGCTTGGGAAGTTCGGGGCTGAGTTCGGCAGATTGAAACACGACCTGCCAAACAGCGTGATGCAGCCAGAATTGCCCTCACAAAATCAACAATTCCCTTGCTGAGAAGCCCAATGGCCAAAAAATGGCCAAACGACTCCCAGTGGGAGCCAGCATGAAATCTGCTATTCTATTAGACCTAGGAAAGCCCGTAGGTTGATCGCGCGCGAACTTTTTGACCAGGGCTGGTCGTGAATTTTTGAGGATTCCAAACGTTTTTTGCTGTGACAGGGATGCCAATTCGCAACCCCAAAGTGGGCGAGAAAGTAGTCTATGCCAAGGATAAGCATAGCCAAGCTCCCGGCCAGCGTGCTCAAGATGTGACCGCGAGCGCCAAGGGCGATGGCTATTCCTACATTGTTGAAAAATATTGGATCGTCAAAGAGATCCTTGAGGACGGAGAATTGCTCCTGATGACGCGTCGCGGCAAGGAGCATGTCATTTCGATGGACGACCCCGGCTTACGTGCGGCATCATTTTGGGAAAAGCTTTTCCTCGGCCGCCGATTCCCTCAGTTGGATCAGTAAGAATCCTCGATTTTGCAATGCCACTCCATATTGCAGAATTCAAATTTGCTCATTGAAAGCAACCCGACATGCGGCACTGGCGTTTTCTAGTCTCTTTGTTCTTATCTGCCTTCTTTGCTTTTGAATTTCAATCTAATTCGGTCGGACAAGACTCGTCATCCGCGGAAAAACGCAAGCTAGCCGTAACGATCGACGATGGCCCCGCTGTTCGTGGTAATGGACTGAAACAATACTCTGAGATTTCGCGCAAATTGAAGAAAGCATTCGTCGATGCCGAAGTTCCGGCGATTATGTTCATTAACGAGCACCAAATCGACATTGAAGGCGAAAGGTCCGCTCGCATGTCTGTCCTAGAACACTGGCTGGACGCGGGATTGGAACTCGGCAATCACACTTATTCGCACAAACGGCTGCGCGATACGCCAGTGGACGAGTACTTCAAAGATATCCTTCAGGGAGAAAAGTACACGCGGCCACTGTTAGAGTCGAAAAATGAAAAACTAATCTGGTACCGCTATCCTTACCTTTCGAGCGAACGAGGCGAACTGGCGACGAAAGTGGAGGAGTTTCTTGCCGAACATGAGTATCGCATTGCACCCGTAACGGTCGATTACCACGACTACAGCTTTGCCAACAATTATCGACGCTTCATGCAAGCTGGGGAAAAAGAGCAGGCCAAGCAAGTCGTCGCCGAAATGCATCGCGCCTTGGAAGTTGCCTTTGACCGGGCGGAAGCAAACGAAAAGAATCTCGTTGGTCGCCCAATGCACCATGTACTGCTTATTCATTGCAACGAAATAAACGCAGACACTCTGCCTGTCACCTTGAAGAAGATTCAAGATTGCGGCTATGAGTTTGTTTCGATCGCCCACGCTATGGAAGATCCAGTCTACAAACGCACCGACCTGCTGCCGGGAACCATGGGCGGCAGCTTCTTCGGCGGACTGCAAAGACTGAGGAACCAGGAAGGTACGCAGGGCAACGGAAACGGCAAGCAATAATGGCCGCCGCAACGCCAAGAGATTCCGCGAATGATAGATTCGCTTGACATCTCAAAACAATTCGCGGCAACAGAGTGGCCAGAGCGATTTATTTCTCCGGAATTTGGATTTCCATCTTCGCCGCGTAAACAGCGCGTGGATCTCCGCGATCAACCAATGTTTCAATTAGGGTGGCGATCGTCCTATTCACTTTCCCTGATATTGACTCTGAGTCGCCCAACTGCACAACAATGGCCGCATCCAAATCCACGAAATCATCATCAAGCAAGATGGAGAAACCTTCCAGATTCGAATCTTCAATTTGAAATTGATTCCCTTCGCGGGTCGCCACGATGCGCGACCGTCCCTTTTCTTGCCCCTTGGACACAGCTAACCAGTAGAAGCGTGAGTGCGTTACATCGTCCTGGACCCATACAACCTTTTCGGGAGCTCGCCCACGTGTGAATTTGCCTAGCCACTCGACCCCCTTCGCATCCTGACGGTCCATCCAGTGCCCTTTTCCTGCGTGAATCTCAACCCAATGCTCGTAGCCCTGCGGATCTTTCTCCCGAAGTTCGGCAAGCATCTTCTTCCAGTCGGCCGCTTTCTTGTTGCGGTTGTAAGCAGAATCATTGGCCCCCATATGCAACGTAAACGGCAAGTTTCGCAGGCCGTCGGGTGCAGTTTCATTAGGATGTCCAGCCATCATCGCCGCTGCGGCAAGTTGATCTGCCATCCGTGGAGCCAATTGAAAAACGCCGTCTCCGCCAGCAGAGTAGCCCGTAATATAAACTCGGTCTGGATTGACATCTTCAAAAAGAATCATGTTCTCGATAAGTCGAGTGAACATGGGGTCGATGTGGCCCTGGTGCCATAGGTTCCAGGTATTCGTTGGTGCGCGTGGAGCAACGTAAACTCCTTCATCCAGTTTGTAGAGGCGTTGCTGATTGCGCCACTGGCCGTCGTTTAATGCCGCTGGAGCACCTCCCCCACCGTGCATGGAAATGTAAAGGCTACGACCGGACTCCGGCCTGTCGCCAAAAACTGTGTAGGCAAACTTCATTTCAAGGTCGCCTTGGCGTATCACCTTCGCCTCATGCTCGGCCTTTCGTTCTTTCCGCATTTTGGACTGATGGAAATCAACCAGGAGCTTTTTCGCCTCGGCAGCTTCCTCTTTCGACAGGCCGGTACTCGCGAGCTCCATTTTGGCAACTTCCTCCAAAGTCGCACTTGCCTTTTCGAGCTCTTTCTTAAGCAACTCCGTTGCAGGCTCACTTGGACCTTCAACAACACGCAGCGTAATTGGCTTGTCACGCGTCTCTGCAACAAACTGTTTACGGAGCTTTCCGTCCGAAGTTTTTAACTCGAGTTCGTATTTGCCTTTCTTAAGTTGAGCTGTGAGATGATCGTTCATATCGAAGGACTCATCATGAGTCTTGCCGCGAAAGACAACCGTTCCTTCCTGATCCCGGATCAACAGATTAGCTCGGCAACGATCGGGCCCCGCAGGTGCTAATGTTTTAAACTGAAGCTCAACAAAGCCTTCCGGAAGTTTTGGAGCATTCTGCTTATAACGCGAAGTAACTTCCACACCATAAATCTCATCTCCAGCTTGGCGGCGACGTGACCAAGCCATAGGGAAGACCGTGTCTGTTTTCTTAAAACTTGTTGCGTAGATTCCGTAACGCCTATCGCCAACTTTCTGGCCACTCGCACGCCCTGTAAACCAACCTCGATTGAGATTATCACCCGTCGGTTCGGCAGCTCCTGTGTAATGCCACCCATCATCCCAAACTTCGACCCACGAATGATTACCGCTGTTATTGGTCCACATTGGGACGCCTACGAATCGGGCTGGAATGCCGCATGCCCGGCAAGCGTCGATAAGCAGGATCGACAATCCAGTGCAGGACGCGATGCCTGTTTCCATCGTTTCCTGCGCCCCTTGGTTGGCGACGCGACGCTTCGTCGAATACTTAACGCTCAGTTGCTGAAACACGAGTTTATTTAATCGCGCAGCCGCTAGGGAGATATCATCGAGCTCTTGAATTTGAGGCCAGAATTTGGCCCGCAGTTTCGCGCGAACGTTATCGCGTTGTTCATCGATACTGGAGTAAGGAAGAATTTCGTTTAGGAAGACCGACTCGGGAATGCGGTCTCCCCATTTGGCTTCCTTTCGAGCCTCATAACCAAGGCGCACATTCTCCAGTAAAAAATCGCTGCCAAGTGACATCAAGTCCTTGGTTGGCATGTTAGCGATAAGGAATTGCATTCCTTCTTCTTGCTCGGACGGAACGTCATCCAGTGCTTTTGCTAATTCCGCAGCATTCTCAGCTGCTAACTGAAGCTGGCTTTCGAGACGATCCGCATGGTCATCCACCAACCCTGACGCACAAATGGTGTCCGCACCTATGCTGACCGAGAGGAAAAGAACAAATAGTGAAACTCGAAGGTTGAAATTGAGATTCATTTGGAAAGATCAGGCACATAGAGTCAAATAGCTTTTCGAATCAGAGATATTATGAACGCTGGGTTGGAATTCGCGAGCCCTAGCAGTATTGGCAAGTCGTTTTTCACCTTTATTTCCCCGAGATATTCAGGATAAATCGAGCTAGAAGAAGAGCAGCGATGCAAGAAATGAAAGACTACCTATCCCAAGAATTGCCTGAGAAATTCAAACTCAACAAGGTCGTCATACTTTGCGTCTTAGCGATGTTGACCTTGAACTTTTTTGTTCCATTCATGGTTGAAGAGGGCTTGTTGGGTGGACCAGAGAATCAATTGGGAATTTTGTTTGCTGCGCTTGGGTTTGGTCTAGTCATCAGTCAACTCAATTTGATCGGAGTATGGGCGGCACTTACTAAAGGCAGAATTATCGTCCGATTGCCCTGGTCCTGTACATTGTTAACACTAATATGGTATTCGCTTGTAGCGGGAAGCCTTGCTTTAGTGGATTACTATCAGCCATACCAAGCTCATCGGCTTGCAACTGCCTTGCTTCTGGGATTCTTTATCATTCAAATCCCTTCTTGGATCGCTCGCGGGATCGGCGGTTGGTTACTAGTGCGAGAGGAGCGGGCAACAAGCGACGCAGCAGATCCAAAAGGTCGAGAAAGCATAGAGCAGGAATCTATTAATCCAACCTCCATTTCGAATGCTACCGGCAGATTCAGCATTCTTGACTTGCTTGTCGCAACAACCGTCTTGGGAACCCTTCTTGGACTAGGTAAGCAGTTCATCCCCAGCGCCTTGTTTAGACTAGAGGGTCTTCGAGGTGAGGAACTTGCAATCGTCATTGCGATGATACTCACGAACTTGATCGTCGTTGCACCCGTCGTCTGGTTCGCGTTTCAAGGTGCGAAGTGGATCAAGTCTCGCGTCCATTGGTTCTGGATTTTCGTAACCGTCATATCGATGGTCGAGTTTGGCGGACTTTGCGCCGTGTTGGGGCCTCCTGGAATCGAATTTTTTGCGATTGCTTGCGGGTTTCTCATGATGAACTTTGTGCAGTGCTTTGTTGTATTCGGAGTGCTTTGTCTCCTCCGGAAGCAGGGCTACAGACTGGAAAGGCAATCCGACCGGAGGCATAAAGTCATACCCCAAAGCATCCTGGAGAAACGGGACGAACTTAGCGCAGAGGATGAAGGAAACTGAGATAGTGGGCAACACTCAGCGGCCCGCCCTAAAGACGTGCCTGTTAGGTCTGCTTTCACAAGAAGACTCGTTAGCGCCGAAACAAAAGCTAGCTTCCCAACAGCTCGGTGCCTAGCCCTTAGCCCGTGGATGCGCCTTCAAGTAGACTTCGCGCAGATTTGCGGTAGAAAGATGTGTGTAGATTTGGGTGGTAACCAGACTTTTATGCCCCAGCAATTCTTGAACGCTACGGATGTCGGCGCCGCGATCAAGCAAATGCGTCGCAAAGCTGTGACGCAATGTGTGAGGCGACGTGCGACCGTCGAGTCCGGTGAGCTGGATGTACTTTTCAAGCATGCGACCGACGCTACGAGTCGTAAGTCGAGTTCCAAACCGATTGACGAAGACCGGAGCTTCTCGTCCTTGGGCTTCTTTGGTTGAAAGCTCGCGTTGAGC
>JBCCEO010000490.1:0-6493 GCA_039030255.1 Planctomycetota bacterium
ACTGGCTAGCTGTTGTAGTGTCGCGCGCTAGCCCACGTGGGCCCTGCATAGCGCGCGCTGACGACTTCCGCTACGGGAACAATCTGCAAGAGTCCGGTCAGTCTCATTGACCTCTACCCGACGTTGCTCGAGCTTTGCGGCTTGCCAGAAAACAAGCTACTTGATGGCCGCAGTTTCGCGCCACTTGTTCAAGATCCTGAGGCTGATTGGCCTTACCCAGCGCTCATCACGCATTCGCCGCACTGGCACGGCACGAACCATGCAATTCGCTCGCGAGATTTTCACTACATTCATTACAGCGACGGCGGTGAAGAACTTTACGACAATAACGCCGATCCGCATCAGTGGAAGAATCTTGCCGACGATGCGAGATTTGAGGCTACAAAAGCGGAACTTAAAAAATGGTTGCCGAAAACGAATGCTCCGCATTACAGGGGAGACAAATCTGCAAGTAGCGGAACTCGTCAAGAGTTTCGGCAGTCCGACGCCGCAACAACACAACGCGTCGCACCGGCATTACAAAGCCAAGATCGAAAAACGCAAGGCAATGAAGGGGAAGGCCGAGGCCAAAAGCCGAAAGTCTTGACGACTTCCGCTACGGCGAATTCTGGGAAGACGGCTCCGGCGACGGTGACATCTTCCAAGACGAATTCCGCTAAGACATCCGAAAAACGTCCCAACGTGATAATCTTATTGGCTGACGATCTCGGTTCGAAGGACCTTGGTTGTTACGGAGGCCCGGTCAAGACCCCAGTACTCGACGAACTCGCGGCGAAGGGCGTTCGCTTCACAGACTTCCATGCGGGTGCAGCGGTATGCTCTACTTCACGGGCAACCCTGCTCACCGGACGCCAGCACTTGCGAACCGGAATCTACGGTGTGCTTCAGGACCATTGGCACAATATGCATCTGCTTGAGCGTGAGGTGACGATTCCTGAAATCCTCCAGCAGTCCGGGTATGGGACCGCGCACTTTGGCAAGTGGCACATTGGAATGACCTCAGGCAAACGCAAGAAGCCTTCTCCCACTGAGCACGGATTTGACTATTGGTTTGGATTGTCTAACGGGGCTCACCCCAGCCATAAAGATCCTGTCAATTTCCTGCGCAATGGTGAGCGAGTCGGCCCGCTGAAGGGCTATTCCTGCCAATTGATCGTGGATGATGCGATCCAATGGTTGGACAAACGGAACAATTCTGAAGAGCCATTCTTCCTCAACCTATGGTTCAATGAGCCGCATCATAAACTCGCCGCACCAGATGAAATCGTTTCCATTTATGGCGACCTGGAAGATGAAGCCGCAATCTATTCTGCAACGGTCGACAATAGCGATCGAGCCATCGGGCGTTTGGTTGCAAAACTCAAGGCAATGGGCGAACTCGACAACACACTGATCATTTACTCGTCCGACCATGGTAGTTATCGCGCCGATCGCAATGGCGGACTGAACGGGAACAAAGGATCTAACTTTCAAGGCGGATTGCGCTCACCCGGAATCTTCTTTTGGCCTGACGGAATTCGCGGAGGCCGATTAGAAGACACAGCTTCTGGTTCCGTGGATTTGCTGCCTACGATATGCAGCTTGGTCGGCATTGATAGCCCCGAGGGTGTTCATCTTGATGGTGCTGATCTTACGCCCTTGTTGACGGAGAAAGGAAAGTTTCAGCGTGAACAGCCACTGCTATGGCTCGCTCCCTCGTCGGGACACTTGGCCACCATGCGCGATGGTGACTACACGCTGATGGGTTACCGCGGGTATCAATTACCCTTTGATCGCGACCAGTACAACGACATCGTGCGGAGGATGGCTGAGCTTGCAGGAATCGACCCCACATTGCCGAACCTGGGGCAACGTGTCAGTAATACAACGTTTTCCAACCCTGAATTTAATCGCTTGAATTTCGAACGAGTTCGATTGCAGACCTTTCAAGAAGCGTGGGTTCCAGCCATCAAAGCAGGAGGCTTCGGGCGATTTGCGTTGTACGATTTGAGCACTGATCCATTGCAGCAGAAAGATATTTCGAAGCAACGCCCGCAGGTCACCGAGCGTTTGAAGAAAAAGTTACTCGAGCTGTACCAAGATGTTATGAAAGATGCCCCGCACTGGGAGCCCGTAGAAGGAGTCTACAGCACAGCTACTCCGCCCCGTAGCGGAACTCGTCAAGAGCTTCGGCCAGGGCCCGAATCACCGAAGACATCCGACAACTCCTCAGCTGGCGACATCCTCCAAAACGCGAAACTGCTTGCTCTGACAGATTTGCTAGATCGCATTGAAAAGACCGGTATTCCGAACGGATACGATGTCGGAAATCACCAACCCTGGGTCGATCGACGGATGGAATCGCTTACGCCCAAGCAGCGTCAACGCGTCGGTGAACTTTGGCAAGAGAAACGTCGCCTGCAACCGAAAATGAACAACGTGGGTATGTCGTTTGTCCGGATCCTTGAATACGTGGCTGGAGAGGAAAATCTTATCGCTGCACCGGACAGGAAACGCGTCAAGGACGAAGAGCGAAACAATGCAAAAGAGCAGCTCGAAGAAGATGCCGAAAGTCTTGACGACTTCCGCTACCAGAACAACGATGCCAAAAGCCTTGATGAAGACAGCAACAAGAGCAGTGATGCCGAAAATCTGGACGAGGATGGCAACAAGAATATGGAGAAGACAACACGAATCCACCGTCTCTCCAGCACAAAGCGATCTCTGTTCGACGCCTTCTCCTATGTCAACCGTTTACCTGAGCCTTTCGAGGAAGAACTGCCGCAGGATTTTTCAAGTCGCGTCTTCAGTCGACTAGCAAACCAGGAAGGTCGCATTCAAATCAAAACGCCACCAGACATGGAAGTCTCGGCCTACGAAGGATTCAAGACTTTTTTACGTTTCGAAGGGGAAGACAGCGTCGGAAACTGCTCGGCCTGCCATTCACTGCCTGATTTTCGTGATGGAAAATCGCACACCGTCACAAAAAACAGCGGGGCCGCGCTCACTCCATCACTTCGAAACATTGGCACGCGCGAAGTCAAGCTAGGGCAGGCATTAAAAAAGAAAATTGTCGCGGCGCGGCAGAAGACGTCGGGGGAAGCCGATAGTATCAGCGACGAATACTCCTCTATGAATTTGAACGACAACGACATGTTCAACTTGATCGCATTTCTGAAGCTACTCGAAGATGTATCTGATGAGCGATTCCGCGAAATGATCATCAAGGCCTCAGTTCTGGATACAACATCTGCCCCCAAGTGATAGTTTTTTTGATAAACCTCCGTCCACGACTGGACGGCTCCATTGGTTAGATTAGTAGCTGAGGTCGTCAAAACTTTCGAAATGCTTCGCGAGAATCTAGAAGAGTTTCGATGCAAAGGAAAACACAGCATGGAAAATATTTGATGAAGCAATCCCCCTCGTTCACTCATTTACGTTCACTGCCGAAAGTCTTGACGACTTCCGCTACGTTTTTATGCGGCATTGCGATTTCGCTATCCATAATCGGTCGGTTACATGCGGAATCCATTCGTGGCAAGATTCTTAATGAAGCTGGTAAGCCGGTCGAAGGAGTCATGGTTTCTGCGATCGATGATAAGCATCGAAAGTGGACGTCGGTATTCTCTCAAAGTGATGGATCATTCGAGATCATCGGCCTCCGGAACGTAGATCACAACATTCGAACTCGTTTGATGGGACTCGCTGATGAGTGGAGCAGTGGTATCGCTGCGGGTAGCGACGACATTGTAATCAGAACGCGACCTGCCGAGGGTGAAGAACTAGAACTCCAGCGACCTGCAAGCAGTGCGTTTAGTATGCTGCATTTTGACGACCCGCGCGATCGCATGAACTTCAAAATGATGTGCTCCTACTGCCATCAAGTTGGTTCGCTTGGATTCCGCACTCCGGAGGAGCCCGTGGACTGGGAAACCATGATTCGACGCATGGATGGATTCGGTGGCTTATACGAGCACACGCAGAACACTATCGTGCAACGCCTAATGGACACTTACAAAGACGATGCGGTGAAGAATTGGCCTGTTTTCGAGCCACCTCCGGCGCCGAAAGGTGCCGCGGCTGCGGCAACGATCACAATGTGGGAACTGGACGAACCGCTGAAAGGATCTTTCCACGATTTGGAACTTGGTCCTGATGGCAACGTTTACGCGGTCAATATCAGCCAGCATCGACTGCTGGTATTAGATCCGAGGACGGGAGAGCAGCGAGCGCAGCAGTTCCCGCGGGGCTCATATGGTCCGCACTCGATTGAAACCGCCAACGACGACAGCATGTGGACTACCATGTGTGCAACCGGCCAAATGGTGCGCTACGACGTCAAGACGCGAAAGTTCGAAACGTATAGTAGTGCAGAAGCGCCCAAGCGGCGCGGTGGTTATCCACACACGCTGCGAATCGATCCGAAAGACCCGGAAGGACTCATTTGGTACACCGATGCCGGTTCAAATTCTTGCTTTTGGATTCATCCCCAAACGCATGAAGTCAAAGAGTACAAGCTGCTGAGCGCTGGTCAAGCCTTGGGAGCCGGTCGAGGCGAATCACGCGGAATCACGCCCTACGGAATTGACTACTCACCCGTGGATGGAACCATTTGGTATTCCAAGCTGAATGGCAATCGCATCGGTCGCATTGATCCAAGGGCACCGGACGGTGATATCAAAGAATGGAATCCGCCTTTCCGTGGCCCTCGTCGTTTGCACATTGCTCCTGACGGGATGGTTTGGGTGCCGGGATTCGGCTCCGGTGTGTTCGCCAAGTTTAATCCGGTTACCGAACACTGGACGGTCTACGAACTGCCTGATGCTGAGAATCAGATCCCCTATGCTTTAAATGTCGACAAGGACGGAATTGTCTGGGTCTGCGGCACCGGAAATGACACGATCAATCGTTTTGATCCCCAAACAGAAACGCTGACCGAGATTCGCCTGCCAACGCGAGTTTCCTACACTCGTGAAATCGAATTTGGTGACGATAGAAGCGTTTGGACCAGTACTTCGGGGCCAGCGCGACACATGGAACGCGGGGTGGGAGCTGTGATTCGCATTTCATTTCCCGCTGACTACTTCAATCGTAGCGGAACTCGTCAAGAGTATCTTCAGAAGAATGGAAATGAGGCCGAAAGTCTTGACGACGTCCGCTACCTTCCGGATGGCAGCATCAAACTTAGCCCCAAGCATTACGACGGCAATCACGACATCGGCAACCTAGCTGCCGCTCCCAAGGTAGAACGCAAGATGAAATCTGAGCGTGAAGAACTTTACGCAAGAATCGACGCCAACGCACTGCCCGACAGCTACAAGGCAATGCCTCACCAAAAGTGGGTCGACTCACGATTGGCTGCCTTTCCAAAACGCAAGCGCGATCTTGCTGGCTCACTATGGCATCAGTTCCGACAGGCCCATCCCGACCGCAAGAACGATGGCCAATTTTACGTAAAGATCATCGACTACATTATTAACAACGACACGCCGGTGCAGCGTCGCTTCGTGAAGAAGTGGCAGCACCACGGGTTTGGCAACGCTCCCGACCAATTGGGCAATCGAAACCTGGAACGAGGCAAACTTGTTTTTGAACAAGCGACTTGCAGCCGCTGCCACAACATCAATACCGGAGAAAAGAAACTCGGCCCCGACTTATCCGAAGTTACCAAACGCTTCCAGGGTTCTAAGCTTCTAACTCAGATCGTTCGGCCTTCAGCGGAGATAAACAAAGAGTTTCAAACTCAGATGATTCTCGGCGACGATGGGAAAATGAGGACGGGGCTCGTAATCAAGGAAGATGATCAAGCAATTCACTTTATTCCGAACCTGCTAAAACCAGAGAAAATTGAAATCATGCCAGCTTCCTCGATCGAGGCTCGCAAGACAGCGGATGTATCAACGATGCCAGCCGGCTTGCTGGATACGTTCTCGGAAGCCGAGATATATGACTTGCTAGCCTACATTCAGTCGGTGAGTAAGCCTTGACGCCTTCATTCGTAGCGAAAGTCGTCGAGACTTTCGGCCCTTTCCCCATTCGTAGCAAAAGTCTTCAAGACTTTCGGCCCTTTACGCCCCTTCCGATCCAATGTCCTCACGCCTTTCGGAGGCGGCATGTGGGATTTGCCGAAACTCTTGACGAGTTCCGCTACGCGATTTGTGCTGTCATCGTATTATTCCTAATGAGTGTACCGGCGCACGCAGATGATCTTGAGCAGTTGATCGCCTCGTCCTGCCTCGATTGTCACGATACGAACACCGAAACACGACTCGACTTTACAAAGCTTGAGCGGGATTTCGAAGACGCGGCGGCGTTTCGTGTTTGGGTGCAGATCGTGGACCGCGTCTCAAGTGGAGAAATGCCCCCACAATCCGAGCCGCGTCCCGATTCGAAAACGCAAGACGCCGCAATGGAACTTCTTGCGACTCAGCTAGTTGAGGCCAATCTTCGGAAGCAGAGGCATGTGGGCCGAGTGCCTTCGCGCCGGCTCAGCCGACTTGAGTACGAACATACT
>JBCCEO010000491.1:0-6487 GCA_039030255.1 Planctomycetota bacterium
CCAGCGCAGCGATAACTCGAGAGACATGCCTTTGAGCCAGGCAGAAAGAAAGCCGGCTGAAAATGCGTCGCCACCACCCAGCCGTTCAACGGGCTCGGCCAAGAACGCCTCCTGCGGGACGTATTTTCCCTCAGGTGAAATTACTGCAGCACCCTCCGCTCCTGCAGTTAGGGCGATCGTCGCGTTGGGCCATAGTTCGTGGAGCGACTGTGCACAATCCTGAAGCTTTTTGCCTTGAATCCCGTACAGATTATTGGCGTCGCGCCTGGGAATGAAGATGAGGTCAGCAAGTTTGGCAACTTGAGCACAGGTCTCCGCAGCTGGCTTTGCTTCCCAGAGTCGCGCCCGATAATTGACGTCAAAACTAATGGTCACGCCCGCCGCTTTCGCCTGGGTTAAGATATCCAAAGATACATCCCGAGATTGCTCAGAGATTCCCAAGGTTATGCCGGTCGTGTGCAAGCATCGAAGTTGCGATGCATCCAAGAGCAAAGAGGGGAAATCTTCTTTCGAAAGAAAACACATTGCGGATGCGGCGCGGTCGTAGTAGACCTGCGAGCCTCGTGGTTCGACACCGCGCTCCATATAGTATGTTCCAACGCGATCATGGTCTGTCCATGCTACGGTTGAGGTATCGACCCCGTGTGCCGCTATGGCCTGTTCTATTTTTCTGCCTAGTGGATTGTCGGTTAGCCGGGAGAACCAGGCGACGGCGAGTCCTAAACGCGAAAGACCAACGGCGGTGTTGGATTCACTTCCACCTACATGAGCCTCGATCAAGCTAGTTTGTTGAAAACGCTCATAAAGCTGCGGCGTGAAGCGAATCATCGTTTCACCGAAACATAGAACGTCGAGCGGGCTAGGGGACTGGCTCATGCGATTCTCTGCGACAGAGATTTATCCAAAGGATAATTGTTGAATAGGGCTATCGGACTAATTTGCCTCTCGCTTTGCGGCTTCGACATATTTTGCCGCGCCGATCTCAATTGCTTCCCAATCCTGGGCTTGGACTCGATCGCTGGCAACGAGATTTCCGCCGATTCCAACCGCCTTCGCTCCGGCAGCGAAGTAATCGGCCATGTTTTCCAAGTTCACGCCACCGGTGGGAACCAGGGAAAGCTCGGGCATGGGGGCTAGCAGATCCTGAATGTAGTTTGGTCCAAAGGTTCTTGCTGGGAAAACTTTGACCATTGTTGCTCCCGCCTTTGTCGCTTGCGCGATTTCCGTTGGCGTTAGCGCACCGCAGAGCACCGGCACGCTTGCTTCTACGCAAGCAACAACCACTTCAGGGACAAAGATCGGCGTCACAACAAAATGCACATTGCACGCGATCGCCTCCTTGGCTTGTTCGAGAGTTCGAATCGATCCAATGCCCAGCAAGCAACTCCCGTCGGAGAATTCGTGAATCTCGCTACGGACTTTCTTAAGGGCGCTGAACGCTGCTGGATTGGAAAGCGTGAATTCTTGAACGCCAATGCCACCACGCAAGAGCGCGGCGGATATTTCAACTGCATTGGTCAGATCGTCAAGACGGATTATTCCAACGACCCGCTCTTCTTCGATTTTTGCTGCTGCTTCCTGAATTCTCATGGTCGCATACTCGTAGAAGAGCGGTGTTGAATTACTTCAAAACGCCGGGAGGCTGTTCCATCCCTCAAGAATCGTAGGTTAAGGGCTACGCTTCGGCTTCGATGGAAGCTGTATCTGCCTCGGGAGCGGCAGTTCGTCGACGTCGGCGACGTTTGACCTTTGCGTTGCTCCATTCCTTGGTTACCGATTCAAAGACTTCGGGGGATTCGTAACGAACGACGTTTTTGCCTTCTGGAATCGGCCCCACTAGTCCACGGAAGACGGGCATTCCACGCAATGCGAGATCGGCGCTGCTGTCATCGACGCCAATCTGAGTATGCATCTCAAGAATTGGGTCTGGCGAAGGAAAATCACGGATGCGAAATGAACCATCACTCGCACGGGTAACAACACGATAAGTGTCTTTCTTAGTCATACAATTCTCCACGGTTTCAAAGGAAAGGCTGCCCCCATCCAGCTTGTATTCCAAGTGGAACCTCTGTTTCCTGGAGCGGTCGGAGCGACGAATGGAGTCGTCAAGAAACAGTGCTGGGATTGGCAACGTCGGCGAGTAAAGCTCTGCGAACATTCCTGTGGAATCGAATTTACTAGGGACTCGGTTTGGGAATACCGGCCACCAGAACTCAACGATCGCTCGCAAAGTTTTAAGCGCTGTAGAGGATGTTCGTCATCGCCTCTCGCGACACCTTGAAGATTTTATGGCAGCACGCAAGCTAGGCAAAAAACAGAAATCGCTTGCATTTCCAATTAAGCTCACAGTCCCTAGAACCATCCATTCGTTTGAATCTCATAAGCATCTTTGCAAGGCGCGGAATGAGAGAAACGATGCCTGCAGAGCTTTGCAACCAGTCGGCAAAACCGGATTATTCGAACTCGATATTTGGTTCCGTTCTAAAAACTCGTTCGCCAGAGTTTGCTTCTAGGCTAATAGTTCTTTCAAGAGAGTGCCGTGAACGTCAGTCAGTCGAAAATCGCGGCCTTGAAAGGCAAATGTAAAGCGCTCGTGATCGATGCCTAGCAAATGCAAAATCGTTGCATGAAGATCATGGACACTTACCGCATCCTCCGCGACATTCACGCTAAAGTCATCGGTTTTGCCGTAGGTCATGCCGCCGCGAATTCCGCCACCAGCCATCCACATGCTAAAGCAGCTTCCGTGATGGTCGCGGCCATACTTGGTGCCTTTCAAATTGCCCTGTGAGTACACGGTGCGACCGAATTCTCCGCCCCAAATGATCAGCGTATCCTCAAGCATCCCCCTACGTTTCAGGTCCTTGATCAGTGCTGCGGTAGGCTGATCGGTGTCCCGCGCTTGCTTCGTGACTTCTGTTTGAACATTTCCGTGTGAGTCCCAGCCTTGGTGGAACAGTTGAATGAATCGGACTCCACGTTCTGCCAATCGTCGGGCAATCAAACAGTTGTAAGCGTATTTTCCTTGCTTATGAACATCTGGACCGTATAGATCCAAAACGTGTTGCGGCTCTTGAGACAAATCAAGCAGATCTGGAACGGACATTTGCATTCGAAAAGCCAGCTCATACTGCGCAATTCGCGATTCGATTTCTGGATCACCCACCAGTGTATGCTGCTGCTTATTCAACTCGGCTAAACGGTCAAGCATGGTTCGCCGCATTGCTCGATTCACGCCGGCCGGATTGTAAATATCCAAGACGGGTTCACCAATATTGCGAAACTTAACGCCTTGGAACTTCGAGGGCAAAAAGCCGCTGCCCCAGAGTCTGTCATACAACGGTTGCCCTTGTTTGGCACTGCCCTTAGAACTCATTGCGACAAACGCAGGCAAATTTGCGTTGTGCGTACCGAGTCCATAGCCTAGCCAGGAACCCATGCTGGGGCGCCCAGGAATCTGCGAACCTGTCTGAAGGAAGGTGATGGCTGGATCATGGTTGATTGCATCGGTGTGCAGCGAATTGATAAGGCAAATGTCGTCAGCCACTGATCCTAAATGCGGAAAGACTTCGCTGAGTCGCATTCCTGATTCGCCAAACTGCGGAAACTTGAAAGCCGAGGCTGCGACAGGAAAGGAGGCTTGGGCCGAAGACATAGTCGTCTTCCGATCGTCAGGGTATACCGATCGAGGGACTTCCTGGCCATGCATTTGCTTCAGTTGCGGTTTGTAATCCAGCGTATCCATCTGGGCGGGACCGCCAGACTGAAAAAGATAGATGATCCGCTTTGCCTTGGGGGCAAAATGTGGCAATTCTGGCAAGCCACCAAAACGTTCTGCAGGATTTACGTTGGGCGCCCGATCTGCGTCCGCAGCAAGGCAATTGCCTGAGACGGCAGCCAATGCGAGAGATCCAAGAAGCAGTGATCGCCTTGAGCACGCATCGTGTGCGGAGCTCTGGCATAGGCCTGAAGCAGATTTCATCCCTACTCGGTTTGCAACGTTCATGGCTTACTCCTTGGTGATCACTTCATCCAGATTCAGTACCAACGACGCAACCAGTGTGAGTGCGGCATGCTCCTTCGCGACCAAGTTCGAGTCTCGTGGCGATTCTCCAACGGCCAACAAATCTTCGATTGCCTTGGGATCCTGGCTAAGCTGCAAAGAAAAGTCACGGTAGGCGGATAACAGGATCGGCAATTCTTCTGGTCGCGCCGCGCGTCCCGTTGCGATTTCAATCAAAAATTGCAACCTGCCGGTGGTTTCTTGGCTCGCCTCACGCATCGTCCGTTCGGCAAGTGCTCTTGAAGCTTCTACAAAAGTCTTATTATTCAGCAGCGTCAAAGCTTGAAGCGGAGTATTTGTCCTTTCCATGCCGACCGAGCACACCTCGCGAGCCGCGGCATTGAAATTCATCATCGTAGGAGGAGGAATTGTGCGACGCCAGTACGTGTACAAACTCCGCCGAAACAGTTTTTCGCCCTTATCTTGCTTGTACTTATTGTTCGAAAAAGCAGCCCAGATCTTCTCTGGCATGTAAGGCTTTACCGATTCTCCGCCGGTCTGATGAACTAGCAACCCGCTGAGTGCTAACGCCTGATCACGCAGGGCAAACGCAGAAAGTCGCAGTCTTGGTCCGCGTGCCAACCATTTGTTCTTAGGGTCCAGGGCGACTGACTCGGAATTCGTAATTGAAGATTGGCGATACGTTGCGCTACTTAGAATGAGTCGCTGAATATGCTGCAAATCCCAGTCGCTTTCCATCAACTCGACGGAGAGCCAGTCCAGTAGATTGGGGTGCGAAGGCAACGTTCCCTGCGAACCCAGATTGTCACTCGTAGCGACGAGTCCTTGTCCGAAGAACTGCTGCCAGAGTCGATTTACCGCGACTCGGGCGGTTAACGGATTCTCGGGGCTGGTAAGCCACGTTGCAAGTTCCAAACGCGTTGTCGGGTCAGCTCCGGAAGCCAATACGGCGGGAACTTCCGGATAAAGCCGCTGCGATTTGTCCGGCATGTTGTATTGCCCACGACGTAACAAATAAGTTTCACGAGGCGTTTCCAGTTCGTGCATTACCATGACCGTCTTGGGCGAACCGGCTTGAGGTCGCTTCAAACCGTTGCCCGCTTCCTTACGTGCTGATCGAAGTTTCACTGGCTCCGGTAGCAGTGAATGGTTGTCGTCGGCGGCAAGCAGCGGCCACGTCGCTGGCAATTCGACGAACGGGGGACTATTGCCGTTGTTCGGTCCAACTCCATGCTCGGCGATACTGTTAAAGTACGCGAACAGCTGGTAATACTCTTTTTGAGATATCGGGTCATACTTGTGGTCATGGCAGCGCGCACAGCCTATCGTCAATCCCAGAAAGACGGTGCCGAAGGTGTCGACACGGTCCACCACGTTCTCTACAAGCCATTCGTCGGGGATCGAGCCGTCTTCTGAATTGATGCGATGATTGCGACCAAATCCGGTCGCAACTTGCTGCCAAAGCGTCGGCTCGGGAAGAAGGTCTCCGCCGAGTTGTTCGAGCACAAATTGGTCGTAGGGCATTTTCTGATTGAACGCTCGTATGACCCAATCACGCCAAGCGTGTTGGTAGCGGTAGCGATCATTCTGGTATCCGTCGGTATCTGCGTAGCGGGCCGCCTCCAACCAAGGTAACGCCATGCGTTCGCCATAGTTTCGCGAAGACATCAACGTAGCCATTGCGGATTGCAGTGCAACTTCGATTCCCGACTCATCCATCTGCTTTCGAAAATTCGCAAGCTGACTCGGAGTACTTGGCAATCCGGTTAGATCCAAACTCAGACGCCGCAGCATCGTTTCCGGATTGGCCGGAGGTGACGGACGGAGGCCCTGCAATTCGTGCTGATGTGCTACGAAATGATCGATGGGGTTTTCAGCCCATCCTGTGTTTTCAATTTCGGGCACTTTGGGACGCTGCGCGGCGACGAAGGACCAATGTTGTTGGTAGCTGGCTCCAGCATCGACCCAATCTCGGAGGATTTCTTTTTGCGAGTCGGATAATTGTTTGATCGCGTGGGGAGGCGGCATCTGGAGATCAGGATCATCGCTCAAGATCCGAGCCAACAACTCCGGCATTCCTCCACGTCCATCCAACACCGAACTGGCTGATGCTTCTTGATCCAATCTTAAGTCAGCTTCTCGTGTCGCAGCATCGGGGCCGTGGCAATGGAAGCATGTATTCGACAGGATTGGCCGCACTTGCGTATTGAAGTCGATTTCCGTTGGTGGCTTGTCTTCAGCAAGATCCGATTGGGCCAGGCAAGCGCGATTCGGTAGAACGATCGGCAAAATGACCTGCAATACGATGGCCAGCACGAAGACAAGCAAGCTTGCGAGCGAATTCCTGTACAGGACTGAAGCCCCTGCGTTTCGTAAAGCTTGAACAATCGTATTCGTCTTATTCAAAGGCTGCATGAAGAAAGTGCATAGAAGCAAAGTGAAGTACGAGGAGCGGACTCCCTC
>JBCCEO010000492.1:0-6482 GCA_039030255.1 Planctomycetota bacterium
GCAATTTCTCTCAGGCAACCCGCTACTCGAACTAGACTTACGACTTGTACATCGCCAGGTCGAGCAATGCATGAAAAGGAAGTCTTCTCAGCAGCCTTTACGGATCGTCGATTTGGGTTGTGGTACAGGACGCGTTGCCCACAGATTGTCCGGTTTCGATGTTCACGTACTCAATATCGACCTCAGCGAGTCCATGCTGAAAGAGTGCAAAAAATTGCATCTAAACCCAACCAAGTTTGCCGAGGTTAGAGGCAACATGGCCGAACTAGATTTCCTCAAACCCGATTCCATCGATTTGGCATGCTGCCTTTTCAGTAGCATTGGCATGCTGCGGCCACGGGAGCAGAGGATCGCCTGTTTGAATCAAACTTTCAATGCGTTAAAGCCATCGGGCCGTTTCCTTCTACACGTCCATAATCGATTCCAAAGTCTTTGGGATCCAGGAGGAATCTGGTGGCTGGTTTCCGGGTATGTCGCGGGCAAATTCGGTCGATCAGAATGGGGAGATCGCATCTATCCCTATCGCGGACTTCCGAGGATGTTTTTGCACATCTACAGCCGCCGCGAGCTGCTGGCAGATCTGCGAGCAGCTGGCTTCCAGCATATCGATTTGCTGCCGATTCATAGCTCGGGTGAAGAATTAATCTCCGCCAATTCTTGGTTCCAAAGTTTTCGCGCTGGCGGATTCTTTGCGATTGCCCAAAAGCAACCCTAATAAGTTTGTAGCGATTGTACCGATCAGAACATCGTTCGCGCGCGGTCGAGGCAATCTTCCTGCCATCTACTACTTGGAATCAACGCTAGTGAAATAGCCAGAAACTAGAGTTCAATTATCCGTGCGTCTCTTTTAGCGCACTTTTCCGTTCTCAACGCAAAGATAGATATTCTATGCGACGCGGTGTCACGATGATTGAGCTGACCATCACTGTACTTATCCTTGCGATAAGTGCTGCCGCAGTTATCCCGAACTGGCTCACCTTCCAAGAAAAGGTAACGGCTACCTCAGCCGCCATGGCCCTGTCGTCCGACATTCGAGCTTTGCGTACTTATGCTATTCGTGCTAGCACGAATCTTACTATTGAACCTATCTTGAACAGCTCAATCTTGAATATTCAACCTCCTGCGCCTGAGGTTATGGGCGACGCACTGGGCAACATGGACTTTTCAAATGCCTACGCCGGGTCCACTTTTAGCCAAGCCAGCTTTGGAGGAGATGTCAATTTCGTCATCAATATGCATGGGGACTTCGTATCCGCAACGGACGGTGCAAGGCTCCAAGACGCTACCGTCCAAGTTCAAGTAGGGCAGCAGTCGGCCAGCGTCAATCTACTCATGGAAATTCTGGTTGAAACGGATGCTTACGACACAACTCCCTCTACGAGTAGCGGATCGTCAAGTTACGTGAATCCTAGCACTGACGACCTTGCACCCTCGACGTTGTAGGATTTCTCGATGATCGAAAAAAGTACCTCCCTCAGGCGGTCTGGATTTCAGCTGATTGAACTTATCGTCAGCCTGTCTTCCGCCAGTTTGATTGTTGCTGGCACTGCTACCTCAATCTATTTGGCAAGCCAGAGCCAGAACGTCGCACAACAGTCACATGTGAGTTATTCAACACTGCAAGAGAGTACAAATCGCTTGCGAACTGACTTGGCTGAGATGAAGTCAATAGTCAACAAAGAATCAACTGCCATCACATTCACAGTACCTGATCGTAATGGAGACGGAATCGACGAAACAATCTACTATCGCTGGGATGGATACGACAACCCGTTGCAATACTCTGAGGATAACGATACCTGGTGGAATTTGACGACTGAGCTTTCGCAATTTGAACTCAACTATCGAAACACCGCGCCGCAGTCTAGTAATTCCATTGGTACTTTTGATCCCTCGAACGATTACTTGTACCGCAGCTACGCTCAAATTTCGCAAGATTCTGATCTTTCGTTACAAATTAGCATCCCAAGCGGTTATCAATCGGGTGATTTATTGCTTGCTTCTGTGGTGGTCGAAAATCGCCAGAACGACAGCATCATCAATGCGTCAAGCGATTGGACCAAACTAGGGGAAGCGGCTTCGCTAAATGAGAAATTCTCACTGGCCGTCTTTTACACCTTCACCACGAGCAATTCCATCGCTTCGTTTTCTTGGACATCGCTTGGGCACTCTCAAGCTGCAGTTGTGCACTTCGATGCACCAAGTGCTTCGTCTGCTTATGATAATGGTACAGCTGATGGTGGTATATCGAATACACCGCTTGCCCCTAGCGTCAATGTATCCAGCAACAACTCGTTGCTAATTCGCCTACTTGCTGCCGAACCACAAAGTGTAATCAACGAGTCAACTAACATGCCTGGGCACTTACCCATTGTGCTTCGTTCTGATGAAGATACGCCTTTACTAGGTTTGGTTCATCGACGTGCTGACGCTGGCGACAACGACGCCGAATCTTTTCATCTTCAGACTTCTCTAGAGTTCATCACTGCTTCGATCGTTTTCACGCCATGAGACATATTGCACGACGCCGGCAAGGTCTCAGCCTCATTGAGACCACATTTTCGATTCTGCTAGTTTCCGTATTAATGGTTTCTTCACTTAGCACAATCGCACACGTTACCAGCGTGTCATCTAGCGAAAAGATGCGCTTGAAAGCAGCTCAACTGGCTGACCTTTACCTGCAAGAAATCTGCTCCAAGCCATTTGTTTGTCCCGATTGTGGTTCGAACAGCATCGGCAAAAGTAATAGCGAAGGATCCATTCGCTCAAATTGGAATGATTTCGATGACTATCACTATCTCTACTTGAACCCGCTCACTGATGAAGATGGCAACAGTATTCCTGATTGCACGGGGTGGAAACTCTGGGTCACTGTTAGGTTTGCACGAACGTCAGATCCAAGCCAAACGGTTTGGTGGTCGACGGACCTGAAGCGTGTCAAGCTATTCCTCGAAGACCCTACTGGAACCTATCACTACTTTTACGCGCTTCGCTCTAAGTACGGCATGCTCCAGGAACCACAAAACTCGGATGTATTCTCCGGTGTCGAATTCCAGCTTCAGTCGGGCTCGGAATCTTATCAGCTGCGAAGCGCACCTCTAAATCAACTGGAGACCCCATGAGACTTTCTCTTACGAGGGGCAGCAGAAATCGCTACCACGAACGACGCGGTATTGTTTATCTCGTGGTTCTCATGGCAAGTCTTATTGTGGCCTCAATGGCACTGTCAGCGATCAACATCAGCCATTGGCACGCTCGAGATTTGAATGGTAGCGCTGATTTGGTTCTGGTGCGACAAGGCGCATACTCTGCGATCGAACACGCCACGGCTCAAATAAACAATCTAGACGACTGGCGCTCAAGCTATGTCAATAATGTGGACATCTCTCCAATTGACTACGGTAGCGTCAGCTTTGTTTACAGATTCGTCGACGACGACGGTGATCTTGCTGATGATGACTTTGACGACGTCACCTTGATCGCGACAGCTCGACTCAACGAGATTCAATTTACTTGGGAAGTTGAATTGACGACCAGTGGCGATGCGCTCTCCTGTCTGGATTACAGCATCGCATCAAATGGAGACCTTGAAGTCAAGTCAGGATACATATTGGCCAGCGACCAAGCAGTTGCGAGCAATCAAGATATCGAAGTCGAAAGCGATTCTTACCTAACCGCTGACTGTTACTACGATCAGGGTATTTCTGGCGACATTTATGGCAACACTGTAGCTTTGTCTTCGGCTATAGAATTTCCTTCGACATCACATTTGATGGAACATTACCGCGAAATTGCGACCGAGATTCAGCTATCCGACCTCCCTTCGTCCGGAGGATATTACTTGATACAGGACCAGCACTTGAGCGATTCGTCGAATGGTTTGAATGGCAGCCTTAACTCGGAGGGTGTCTACTATATCAATTGCAATTACAACCTGTTGCGAATCACAAATTCAAGGCTGCAATGCACGCTCGTGATAGATAACCCTGGCAACGGATCGATCATTGATGGCAGCATGCACTGGGAAGCAGCTGTAGCCAACTACCCGATTCTTTTGGTTGATGGCGATATGGATTTTGCGCTAAGTCGCAGTCCACTCGTTGAGTCTTCGACTAGTGCATCTACCAACTCAAGTTTGAGTGCCGATTATTACACCGCCAACCCTTCTTCGAATACTGGTGCCACTCCAACGACTTCATCCATCGCCTATCCTTCGCAATTGCGCGGTCTTGTGCATGTGAGCGGAAACGCCCGAATGAATGGTGGGGACAATGAGTTTATGGGCTGCATTCTTTCGGGAAATAAACTGGAAGTCGGCGGCACCATGATCATGCATCACCGAGCCATCTACTCTGAAAACCCGCCTCCGGGCTTTCGAGCTTCGCAACAAATGCGAGTCGTCCCAGGAACTCTGCGTCGCATCAATACGCCCGACGATTCCTAGACTCAGATTTTGAAGTTGCGGTTTTTCATTGGGCCGATGAAGCTTGTCTGTTCATCGCCTCGCGAATGCGTTTGACCGAAACGGTTTGTCGAGTACCCAAGTTCTGCGCGAAAATAGAGACGCGAAATTCCTCGATCATCCATCCCACCGAGTCATCGATGAAACTGATCTCGCGCAATTCCGCGTACTCGCTTAAGAGTATTTCAATCGGCTCGCGAAGTTTCCGATCCTTAGGGATGCCACCATTGCTTAGTTTGTCTATGCGTCCGCCAATTGCTTGAAGATAGCGTGGTATCTCCTTGAGGCAATTCCATGGAATACGATTGAGAAAATCGTTACCTAGCAAGAACTCTATTTGTTTCTCGATGTCTTCGCCTACTTCTTTCCACATCGCTGGCATTCTTTCAAGTCGCAGTCGCACTTCATGTACCTGTTCTGCCAGCTTGGGGAGCCACAATGATACTTCTTGAGCCGCTATCGATATTTGCGTAGACGCCGTGGCGTTGCGTGCTTCAAACTCTTCGGACTCAAGCACTGGATCTCTGCCATCGACTAGAGCAACACGAGCCAATAAGTCTTGAAACTTTGACTTAAATTCACCTGCTGGAATAAGATGGGCCAAACGCAGTTTCGCCTGCTCGAGGTTGGGTAAATGCCTGACCTGATTCCTAAGCGACTTCAAGTGCTTTAATGCGAAAAGACGGGTCAGCCCTCGTCTGGACTGTGACTCGGCATCGAGAAGCGTGTCACTCAACCTGAGTTCTACTTCGTTTCCCAAATCTACGAGAGTTGGAAAGGCGGAAACGCGAACTCCACCACGTTCGATCAGGATCGTTTGTTGGAATGATTCAAAGTTGCTCGGATCGACGCGACGATTTTCCCACTCCTCTGCACCTTCACCACCAGCTAGATCTATCTCTTGCAGTCCATATTCGCTCTGCAATTGGAAGAGATCTCGGCTTGCAGCTATCTCATGTCCTTTGTCATCAATAACTTTGATCAGAAAATGAAGATGCTGTGGCAATCGCTGTTGATCAAAATCGGAAGGCTGAATTCTCTCGCCAGAGTATTCTTGCATCACCTTGCAAAGTGATTTTGTAAACGGTTCTTTCGCGTCCAGCTTGCATAGTTCGCTCGACAATATTCTAGCCACGTCAGGGGCTGGTACGAAATTAGTTCGCAGTGATTTTGGCAGTGACTTAATCAGATGCAGTACCTTCTCATTCAACATTCCTGGGATGAACCATCCCAAGGATTCCGCATGGACTTGCCGCAAGGCGACTTGAGGAACTGTCACCGTTATTCCATCCCGTTCGTTTCCGGGTTCAAAGTGGTAGTTGAGCGGCAACCTCGACTTTCCGACCTCTATCTCATTTGGGAATGCTTGTTCGAACTCTTGATCTGGAGCGGCCTTCAACAAATCGTCGGCCTTTAGGAATAGGCTCTGGACCTCTTCTGACTGTTGATTGGTTCGAATCCAATTTTCGAGGGAGCGCTTGTCGACTATTTCCACGGGCAAACGTTGATTGTAGAAATTCATCATATGAAAATGATCGACGATGTAATCTCTTGATCTTGTTCGTTTAGCTAGCTCACTTATGTCCGCCAGCAGTTCTTGATTTTGTAAGAAAAAATCAAGCCGACATTTCCACTCGCCCGCTACCAAACCATGCTCGATCAGCAGGGTCCTCGCGCCGGACGGATCGATGGGAGCAAGTGCTGTTCGGCGACCAGCTACAACGGGCAAACCGAAGAGTGTACTTCGGCGGTACACCATGGCCGCTCCTGATTTGCTACTCCAGTGCGGGTCGCTATAGGAATGCTTCAACAGTTTTTCGGCAGCACTCTCGACCCACTCTGAGTCGATTTCGGCTACTGTCCTAGCGTATCTTTTGCTCGTCTCAATGACTTCTGCGGCCACGATCCATCTTGGTTGTCGCGCGAATAAACCCGATCCAGGCCAAAGCGATATTTCCATTCCGCCTGCGGCCTTATACGCGTGCTGATCACCTTTTTGTGCTAAGCCACGTAAAAGACC
>JBCCEO010000493.1:0-6480 GCA_039030255.1 Planctomycetota bacterium
GATTGGTGGAAGCGGGCGTCGCAGATCCGGAGACAATTCTAACCAAGACAGATACTTCCACAGTGAACGGTGTGCAGCTACAGGATTATTCCAATCGAATGTTCACTTACTACACGAGCAATCTTGCGACGAACAACAATGTGACAACGCCCTGGGGCTCCGAGAATCTCAGCACCCAATATGGTGGTGGGGAAATCAGCGAGTACGACGCTAACAATGGTCATGGATTCGTAAAGACCGAGACCATCAATACCGGTTGTGCTGGCTGCGGTGGATCCGTAGGTGGCATGACGAGAACATATCACTACATGTCGCTCAATGGTGGATCAAGTACCGATCACAATGAGGTCATTCAACTCGTAATCGAAGATACTGAAGATGCTTCTTCCAATGAGTATTCTCGGATGATCTATGGTCTGAATAAGAATGGCGTTGCGCTCCGTCAGTTGACTTTGGACGATGATGATGACTACACGAACTATTGGGCCGAATCGACGGTACTGAATAGCGATGGGCAAGTTGATGAGTTTAGAATGCCGTCAGTTCACGCCGGAGAGATCTCCAACGATGCGGATGCGAAGAAATTCTTAAACCCGTATACGGGCAGCAGTTGGTCCAACGATACCAGTACAGCAAGTTCTGACAGCGGGATTGTCCAGCATTACGAGTTTGATGACACAGACTATGGAGACGGAAAGCAAGTCACTGGCTATCTCGTTAGTGAGGGCACAAGCGGCACACAGTACTATCTCGCCGCAGCCGACTGGGGACAAGGAGCTACGAATCAACCGACTCACCTCCCGCTTAAAGAACACGTCTATCCCGTTCCTGTAGTGGCGGCCAATCGGAACGTGACGGCGACGCGAGAAACTGTAGAGTATACCTATGAGTTCTTTGACGTTGCAGAAACACAGCTCATGAAGACAACAGTCGCTGTCCCAGCAATTTCAACTGCTAACAATGGCTCGAGTAATGCGACAGAGATCGAACAATATTTCGATGAGTACGGCCGACTACGATGGGATGTGGATGGTCGAGGGTATATCACCTACTACGCGCATCACCCTGATCTTGGTGGCGTCGCCTATGTTTCGCAGGATGTTGATCCGTCAACGTCTAATGTGTCATCTGAGATAAAAGACGGATCATCCGGAGAATGGGATGACTGGCTAGTGGGCGATGCAGACGGTAACAAGCCAACGCGTGACACGAGCTTACCACCGAAACTGGCGATCACTTCAAAGCAGTTCTTTGATGATCTGGGAAGGATGGAAAAACGCCAGCTTGCAGATGAAAATCCCACTTACACGGTCTATCAAAATAACCGTACGATTCGGTTTCCGTATTGGGATTCAACTTCTAATGAGTCCCTCTTGCCCATAAGTGTAAGTAGTTTCGACGACGGTGGCACGCCCACCGAGTCGTTCTCCCTCGCTGGAGATGCCTCGACCGTTACACACTCCTCCAACGTGCCAACGGGGATAGGGACGCCGTCTAAGAGTGATTATGTTTTCTGGACGCGATACTTTCACGATGAGGTCAACGGCCGACGGGTGAAAACGCTTCGCTATCACGATATTCCCGCTTCCGGCAATGGTGGTCACCTTACGAACTACTACGTAACGTCAACAAGCTACGACGATATGGGACGCAAAGAGAAAACGATATCAAGCTCGGAAGCATCTCACGAGCAAGTAAGGCAATACGTTTATGACGTGCTCAATCGTGTTATTGAAACCAAACAGGGTACAGGTTCGTCCGGGTTCAATTCGAGTGCTGATGCCACGTTGGGAGCGCTCAGCGCTCTTACCTTGAGGACGATCACAAAGACAGAATTTGACGATGATTCACGGGTAACCCATTCCAAGAGATACTTCGATGTTGGAGCCAACGATTACATCGACACCGAATATGTGCGAACCTGGCGAGGGCATATTCGTGGCCTCGTGTTTTCCAATCACACGGCAGAAATCAAGCCATACAAGGCATACGACATCGACTGGATGGGTAGGACAACGGCGGAAGCTACCTATACCAATGAACCTGACTGGACCACAATGCTGAACGACCCCTACGACGATTACATCGGCACTGACTCAAGCGGCCGTAACGATTGGGTAAAGACCTATTTTGATGAGGTAGGGCGAGTCTACAAGACTGAAAGCCATTTCGGTAACGAGGCGACGAAGTTTTTCCGCACCAATAACTACTATGACGAAAACGGCAATCTAGTCGCGACCGGAGATGAACATGGCGGGCACCAGGAGTATGCCTACGACGCTCTTGGTCGCCGCTATCAGTCTCGAATCGTTGACGATGTCGATGCCACCCCCTTTAATGGTGAAGCATTCGACTATCGTAATCCTGACCCGCACCCATCACTGTCCACAATGGATTCTACTGCGATTTCCGAGAACGACGGGCTCATCAGTTTTTCACACATTGTTTTCGACGAATTTGGCAACGCTGAAGAGGTGCACCAATTCGAACTAAATCACACGGATACCGACGGGATTGACCTTGCTTCGACTACCAGCTTCGTTCGAACTACAGCTTTCCGATGGTTTGACGACGCACATCGCGTGACGACGATCGCAAACTACGGGTCCGGGGCAGGAACTGCGACGCCGGCAGAGTGGAAGTACGTGGCGGCACCAACGCGTCCGTCGACGGCGCTGTCGTGGACAGACTCCGTGGTTTACGAAGGATATGTGCATCTGACTACCAACGCGTACAACGAAGATTCTGGTAGGTTAGAGTCGATGAAGGTGGGCGTGAGCAAGAATGGCAGCAACACGAATACTGTTGAGACGGGGACTTACTACGATGACTTGGGGCGGCGCATTTACCTGGCCGAAAATCGAGACGATTTTGATGGCACACTTACGACCATTGGCGATGCTGGAACCGACAAGTCTAAAGACCGAGTCACTGCGTGGGAGTACGGCGGGCTTGATCAGGTGATCAAACTTATCGCATACAACGGTAGCAGCTCCTTAAAACAGGAGACGGAATACGAATATGATGACACGGTGATAGCCACTCTCGTGACCAAGACGATTCATCCTGGGTCAGTTTCGGGTAGCGATGAAGTCGAGATGACGTACTACGTCGACGGCAAGCCTCATACGCGAACCGATCAACGAGGTACAGTAATTACCTATTTGTACAACAATCGGCGCCAACAGGAGTACCAGGATGTCACGACAATTGGCACGGCCGACCCTGAGATCAAATCAATAAAGCGTGAGTATGATGACTTGGCTCGAACGTGTAAGATTACATCCTTCAGTGATGTCAGTACGGGCAGCCCAACGAAACTGAACGAGATCGAGTATGAGTACACAGCCGGCAAAGTGACTGAGTCATGGCAAGAGCATGATGGCGGCAAAGACACTTCGACGGTTTCGGTGCGTTACGTCTACGACGAATCCGTTGATTCCGACAACGTTTACGACAATGGTTTCCGACTGGAATCGACTCAGTATCCGTCAGGTAATACGATCTTTATCGACTACGGTACGGGATACAGCGACCGATTGGGCCAGACCAAGAAACTCCGCAGAAATAACGGATCGGGAACCGTCTATACGGAGTACGACTACAATGGTGAAGGTCGTTTGGTAAAGCTGAATTATCCAGAAGTTGATATCAACCTCGACTATTACCGAGGTACGGCTGGCACCTACGCCGGGTTTGACCGGTTTGGGGCCATTCACGATCAGTACTGGGAAGCTTACAGCAACTCAGCGCCAGCCAGTCAGTATGTCTATCGTCATGATTACGCAGGGAATCGTGTTTCAAGAGAAGACGTTCATGCAAATCTTGACCTTGCACTCAAAGAAGACGAGTTCTACGAGTATGACGGTCTCTTTCGGCTCATCAATGCAGAACGTGGCGACTTGAATGGAGGATATATCGGAATTGACAATCGTCAGTTGGAACAAGATTGGTCACTCGATGGACAAGGCAACTGGAGCGAATTCAAAGAGCGTGATTCCGGCGCTAGCTGGGACATCGACCAGGATCGAGCATACAACGATGTCAATGAAACGGGCGCAATTACTGGTACTGGCAACTGGTACGACCCCCAACACGATGCCGCAGGGAATATGACGCGAGGTCCGCTTCACAGCTCTCTTGCGACGTTCCAAGAGTATGTCTACGACGCTTGGAATCGCCTGGTGAAGGTCAAGGATAATTCTGGTGCGACCGTTGCCGAGTATGAGTACGACGGACTGAACCGTCGCATTTCAAAGACGGTTAGCGGAACATCAGAGCATTATTACTACAATTCCAACTACCAAGTGCTGGAAGTACGCCCAGATACCGGTTCGAGTACGGACCCAAGTGAGGAATACGTCTGGCATCCCCATTACATTGATGCGCTAGCTGTTCGATTCGTAGATAACGACACGGACGGCAACTTTACGGACCCAAGTGAGGAGCAATACGCCTGTTTCGACGGGAATTTCAATATATCCCTATTGATTGGCAATAAGGGGGTTGTGCAGAGATATCGCTATACCGCTTATGGTGAAATTAGAGCTTTCGATGGCAAGAGTGCTGATTTCAATTTAGACGGGGTCGTAGACGTATCAGACTTCAACATCTGGAATGCCAATAAGTTCAAATATGGAGATCACTCGCAGGGTGATGCTAACGGCGACGGAGTCATCGACACCAGTGATCGAAATCTCTACAACATGCAGTTAGGATCAGAGCAACTCGCATCCTCAGTCACCAGTCCCTACACCTACACTGGAAGACGCTTCGACAGCGAATCTGGACTCTACTACTACCGAGCTCGGTACTACGATGCCAAGCTGGGACGGTTCTTGAGCAGGGACCCGATTGGGTTCGAGGGGAGCCAGTGGAATCTGTACGAGTATGTGAATTGCGCTCCACTAGCATGGACTGATCCATTCGGCTTGCAAATTGCTCTCGATACTGTCAACGGGTCTGTTCCGCAGATCATTGCCAAGGTAATTGCTGGAGAGATTACGGTCGCGGAAATGGCTCAGATTACCGGGATGAGCGTTACAGCCGCCCAAGCTGCTATCGAGGCTGCAGTTACGCTTGCAGCAGCACAAAAGATTATTGAGCGAGCACAAGCACAATCGAAAGGCTCAAACCCATGCGAGAAGGCCATCAGCGCGCTCAACCAAGCTTTAAAATCCTTGCGGAGCTTGAGGAAGGTAATTAAGCAGCACAACGACAAGATTGCTGATCCGACGAAACACATGAAGAAGTGGTATCCGCACTTGACAAGAGACCAGAACATTGCGAAGGCTGTGAACGATTGGCAACGCGACATATCTAAAGCAGAGACCAATATAAAATACACTGAAAAGGCTATTGAAGGGTTGAGAGAAGCGGTGAAGTTAGCCTGTTACTGCTGGTACAATCCATTTTACGACCCCTGGAACCTTGCTGAAGATGAAATCGTAGACTAGGCAATTCGCGTGAACAGACAAAGCCCTAACCTATTCGAAGTTAAATTTCAGCTAGTCGAGTCAATTGAGGCGTGCGATCTCGCGATAGCAAGCGTCAGCTCTGGAGAACTAGATGACGACGGAGATCTGGGTCTTGCGACGCTGATCGACAATGTGGTCCATCATGTTTGTCGAATATGGTGGTGTCGCTTCAATAAAATTGAAACGGAGACGACGATTATTCCTAAATGGAATGTTCAAGCCGTGATTTTAGACACTTGGGATCTTGATTGCCTAATGTCATTTCGGACGCAATGGTCGCGCGACACCATATGTCGTTACATTTCGCAGGTTCGAGGCGAACTTGCGTCCTCAGTTGAGTCGGAGTCAATCGACACGTTTCAGCTTCGCCAGCTGGTCAACTTTGCTCTTAGCTGCCTATGCCGCTCTTGGCACCTAAGGTATATTGAGAGTGAATCAGTAGACAGCCTGAGCGCCGAGCTTCTTGTTAGGGCGAGTACTTGCATGCCCAGATTCGAATCTTCATATCTGCTGTCGGAATCTTGGCAGGATAAAGATAAGGGGTCAGGTCTCTTTTCCAGTGAAACCAATCCAAGACACACGAAAGAACGCCGCGACGAGTGACGTGTATGGCGAGGCCAGGTTGATGTCGCGGCGAAACCTGTTGGCTGGTTGTGCAGGTTTCCCTGAAAGGTTGCCCCGCGAGTGATGGGTGACTCCGCCGCAAGAAGAAAATGCGGTGACCATGGATGTCACCGCTTGATGGCCGTGGAGTTCCATGTATCGAACCGACGGAAGGACGACACGATAGTGTGAAGAACCAAGGCACTTTACCATGCTCGTGTCGATCGAGCTCAACCTGCGTTAACATAACGCACTTTATGTTAATTCCCGCGAAGGAAATGGCTTCGGAAGGCCAAGGAAATGCCATCAGGTGTACAATCGTGCCCTTTCCAACTGAAATGTCGCAGCACAAGCTTACGCGTTTTTAGCTGATTTTCTCGCGCAGGCTTTTACCGTTCGC